>NZ_DAMALV010000017.1:48398-51472 GCF_032069585.1 Moraxella sp. CTOTU48268 | reverse complement strand
AATACAATATATTGAAAAACATATTATAAAATAATATAATGAATTGAGCAACGTCTTGCAATGCGGCTATTATACAAAAGTATAAAGTGTTTTTTCAGTTGAAATTGCCATAAAGATATGCCAAAAGCGTTTTTAGATAACAGGAAAACTTATGAACATTCATTCTTTTTTAGACAAAGACACTGAAACTTTTACTCACGTTCTAGTCGATACAGCTAGCAAACACTGTGCCATCATCGACCCAGTATTGGATTTTGACCCCGCAGCCGGCAAAATTAGCTATGTCAATGCCAATGAGGTCATTGGGTTTGTTAAATCACAAGGGTTGACCTTGGACTATATCATCGAAACCCACGCCCATGCCGATCATTTATCGTCCGCGCCTTATATCAAAGCGCAATTAGGCGGTAAAATAGTGATGGGTAAATATATCGATAAGGTGCAAAAAACCTTTAAAACCATTTTTAACTTTGACGACCTAGCCACCGATGCCAGTCAATTTGATGTTTTGACTGAGGAAGGCAGCGAGCTAACACTGGGTGATTTGAGCATTACAGCCATGCATGTACCGGGTCATACCCCAGCCGATATGGCATATAAAGTGACGGATAAAAGCGCAGGCAAAGAAAAAATTGCGGTATTCGTCGGTGATACTATTTTTGCCCCTGATGTCGGCTCTGCACGCTGTGACTTTCCCCATGGTAGTGCCGAAGATTTGTATGACTCGATTCAGCGTTTATTAGCCTTGCCCGATAATACCCTGCTGTATCTTTGCCATGATTACCCACCCAGGGGCGGGCGTGAGCATATCGCAACGGTTTGTGTCGGTGAGCAAAAATTACGCAACATTCATGTCAAACAACGGACGCCTAAAGCAGAATTTGTACGAATGCGTAACCAACGTGACAAAACACTTGCAATGCCACGTTTGATTTTGCCATCAGTACAAGTTAACATCAATGCAGGTGAATTGCCAAAACCAGAAGATAATGGCGTTCGCTACCTTAAAATTCCCTTAAATCAATTATCATAAAATAAGGAAGAATAATAAATGAAAACCAATGTGGGCAACAAAGAAAGAGTCGTGCGTGTTGTGGCAGGTCTAGCTTTACTAAAATCAGCGAAAAGCAAAAAGATGAAAATGCTTGGTTTAATACCCTTAGTATCGGGTGCGACGGGTCATTGTCCTTGTTACAGCATGCTCGGTATCAACACCGCCAAATCAGCAGCAGATAGCAAAAAACACTCTAAAGCGCAATCAAAAGATCATGCGAAAGATAGCGCTGATGACAAAAGCACCGTGATTGACAGTGTCAAGCAAACAGCTGAAACCTTAAAAGAAACAGTTCAAGAAAAAGCAGTCACGCTTAAAGAGACTGCTCAGGAAAAAATAGAAGAACTTGCAGAAGCCAAGAAAGCTGACGATGCAGACAAGGCAGAAAAGTCAGAACAATCAGAAAAAAAAGAGGCTTAATCTAGGCGGCTTTAATTTAAGCGAATGTGACATTCGTTATAGCCTAATAAAAGACTGAGAAAAGGCATCCGTTTGGGTGCCTTTTTTCGTTATACTAGCTTTTATCATTTTCAAGACAAACACAACTCAATGAAAAATACAGCGGTCAAATTTTGTGGCTTTACCCAACTTGAAGATATTACAAATGCGGTCAATCTTGGCGTGGATGCGGTGGGTTTTGTATTTTATGAGCCAAGTCCCCGAGCGGTGACTGCCGAGCAAGCCTGTGAGCTTGCCAAAGCGGTGCCTGCGTTTACCACGGTGGTGGCATTGGTGGTCAATATGCCCGAGCAAGAATTGGTTTATCTATCGCATCACGTGCCATTTGATATCGTGCAGTTTCACGGTGATGAATCGCCGCGAGAATGCAAGCTGATGGCAGATAGAATCAATAAACGCTGGATAAAGGCATTACGCATCAGCCATGATGACACCACGGAGACGATTGTCAGCCAAATCCAAGAGCTTAAAGACTTTGGGGCGTGTAGCGTGCTACTTGACGCCTATCATCCCGATAAATTTGGCGGAACGGGCGATAGTTTTGATTGGGATAAAATCCCTAAAAACTCACCTTTACCGATTATTCTGGCTGGTGGATTGACGGCGGATAACGTGGGCGAAGCGATTGCCAAAACCAATGTCTATGGCGTGGATGTCAGTGGCGGCATTGAGTCAGCAAAAGGGGTGAAAAGTTTGGCGAAAATGCAAAAATTTATTGAACAAACTTGCAAATAAATCCTGTAAGGATAAAGATTGCTTTTCAAATAAATTGGTATATACTAACGTACTAGTATAATAGAACATGAAAAATGATAGGGGATACAATGAATATCTTGGTCACAGGCGTAACCGCAGGGTTTGGCAAGGCAATTGCCGAATTACTCATCTCAAAAGGTCATACCGTCATCGGCACTGGCAGACGTCAAGAAAAACTGGACGAACTACAGAGGCAACTGGGCGACAAATTTATCCCGCTAAACTTTGACGTATCGGACTTGCCTGCCACCAAAACCGCCTTACAAACTTTGCCAAATGATTTGCTTACCAACATCGACGTACTGGTCAATAACGCAGGATTGGCACTGGGACTTGAACCCGCGGATAAAACAGACTTTGCCGATTGGCAACAAATGGTCAATACCAATATTCTAGGCTTGATTCATTTAACCCATGAAATTTTACCTCTCATGGTCGCCAACAACGACGGCTACGTTATTAATTTAAGCTCAACCGCAGGCAATTATCCGTATTTTGGTGGTAATGTGTATGGCGCGACCAAAGCCTTTGTGACCCAGTTTAGCCTAAACTTGCGTGCCGATTTGGTCGGTAAAAATATCCGCGTCAGTAATATTGAGCCAGGACTATGCGGTGGCACGGAGTTTAGCAATATTCGTTTTCACGGTGATGACGCCAAAGCCGCCCAAGTTTATGACAGCGTGCAATATGTCACCCCACAAGATATCGCCAATATGGTGGCATGGCTGATTGAACAGCCCAAACACGTTAATATCAACCGTATTGAAGTCATGCCTACCGCACAAACCTTTGCAGGTTTAAAAGT
>NZ_DAMALV010000017.1:0-48298 GCF_032069585.1 Moraxella sp. CTOTU48268 | reverse complement strand
AATGAACATTCAAAACCCAACTGAAGTAAAAGACTTCAATCAATACCCAGATGCCAGTGGACATTTTGGCATTCATGGGGGACGCTTTGTCTCTGAAACCCTGATGGCGGCACTGGAACAACTTGAGCATATCTATAACACTGCCAAAGCCAACCCCGAATTTTGGAAAGCTTTTCAAGACGACTTGGTCAATTATGTCGGCAGACCAACGCCACTTTATCATGCCAAACGCCTAAGTGATGATATCGGAGGCGCGCAGATTTATCTTAAACGTGAAGACTTAAACCACACAGGCGCTCACAAAGTCAACAACACCATCGGTCAAGCCTTGCTTGCCAAAATGGTCGGCAAAAAACGCATCATTGCCGAGACAGGCGCAGGGCAACATGGCGTAGCAACTGCCACCATCGCGGCGCGTCTAGGCTTAGAGTGCGTGGTGTATATGGGCGCAGATGATGTCGAACGCCAAGCCATGAACGTGTATCGTATGCGTCTGCTTGGGGCGACAGTCGTACCTGTCACCTCGGGTACTCGCACGCTCAAAGACGCCATGAATGAAGCCATGCGCGACTGGGTCACCAATGTCGATAGCACTTATTATGTCATTGGCACTGTCGCAGGTCCGCACCCATACCCCATGCTGGTGCGTGACTTTCAAGCCATTATCGGCAAAGAAGCCAAACTACAACACTACCAAAAAACAGGCAAACTGCCCGATGCGTTGGTCGCTTGTGTCGGTGGCGGTAGTAATGCCATCGGACTGTTTTATGACTTTTTAAATGATAAAGACGTCAAAATGTATGGTATCGAAGCCGGCGGCGATGGAGTCGAGACAGGCAACCATGCTGCACCACTTACCGTCGGTCGAGTGGGCGTATTACACGGCAACCGCACGTATTTGATGGCGGATGATGATGGGCAGATTTTGGGCACCCATTCGATTTCAGCAGGGCTTGATTACCCTGGCGTGGGTCCTGAACATAGTTTCTTAAAAGATATCGACCGTGTGCAGTATGTACCTTGTACCGATGAAGAAGCGATGGTTGGTTTTCGTGAATGTACCCAAAAAGAAGGCATTATTCCTGCACTAGAAAGCTCGCACGCCATTGCGTATGCGTTGAAACTTGCCAAAACCATGAGCAAAGACCAGTCGATTATTGTCAATCTGTCGGGTCGTGGGGATAAGGATTTGCACACGGTCATGAAACGTGATGGGATTGAGATTTGATTGATAATCTGCCCAATTGGAATGGCTTAAATTCACTATGTTTTACATTTAGGGTTGTGAGAGATAAAGTTTAACGAATTAATGTGGATGATGATAAATAATACCGAAACGACACAGCCATCTAATAGCTACAAAATAATTTATTATTTGTATATGGCTTTTGCTTTTTACTTTTTAATCGGTATTTATGCCAATTTTCACGAAGGTATTTGGGAGATTTTATACCAACTTAGTTCTAGTATGGTTTTTCTTTCAATAATAGTAGCTACCTATTTTATATTTCAAAAAATTCGACGAGGGAATGATAGTGTTTTAGCCGATATTAGAAGTGGTATTCTGGTCATCATATTTTTGGCAATTATATTATTTCTTGGTTCATTTGAATTTAAACAAAGCTTTTATGCTGTTTTTGAGCCCACCAAAACAGCGATGGCTGATGAATACACAACCCAAATAAAAGACTATCGTGGGACGAAACAGTATTATTTGTTTTTTGATGATAAAGAAAATCCAAACTCTTGCGATAGTCATATACAAAAGTGCAAATATCAATATAAAGTGAGAATCAATAGTGGCACTTATCAACAGATAAACAATAAACAGCAAATGGCAAAAGACAATCCTTTGAAAATATTCTATAAGCCGAAAGCTGAGATTTTAATGAAATGGAAAGCTATTTAAACTTCCCAATAAATTTACGCTAATATTAGGAAAACCTATGACCCGAATTGAAACCACCTTTAACACATTGCGAGAGCAAAACAAGAAAGCTTTAATTCCTTATGTGATGGCAGGCGACCCAAACCCAAGTGTTACCGTCAGCTTACTGCATGAACTTGTTGACCACGGAGCAGACGTCATCGAAGTCGGCTTGCCATTCTCAGACCCCATGGCAGACGGTGAGACCATCGCACTCGCAGGCGAGCGAGCATTGGCTGGTGGCACCAGTACCCGCCAAGCGATAGAGATGGTAAAAGCGTTTCGCAAAACCAATACCACCACGCCAGTGCTAGTAATGGGCTATCTAAATCCGATTGAAATCATCGGTTATGACAAGTTTATCAGCCTATGTCAAGATGCAGGGATTGACGGTGTTTTGATGGTCGATTTACCGCCGCAAGAAGCGGGCGATTTTACCCAAAAACTCGCCGCATCGAGTATGAACGAAATTTTTTTACTTGCGCCAACCACCTTGCCAGAACGCCGTGAACAAGTGCTAAAACATGGCGGTGGTTTTATCTATTATGTATCGGTCAAAGGCGTGACAGGCTCAAAAGCATTGGATGCCCAAGATGTGGGCGAACACGTCCAAGCGATTAAAGCACAAACTGCTTTGCCTGTGTGTGTTGGCTTTGGTATTCGTGATGGTGCATCGGCTAAAGCAGTCGGACAATATGCGGATGGCGTGATTGTCGGTAGTGAGCTGGTGAAAAACTTTGCTGATGTGGGCAACGATGAACAAAAAATCGCCCATGCCAAAAAAGCCATCTTGGATAAAATGGATGAGCTAAGAGAAGCGATTGACAGTCTTGAGTGATAGAATGGTTTGAGGTATTTGAGGTTAATCATTTCATTTATTGCTAAAATCAGTTAGCATACGCATTATAAAATGAGTTTGTACTTGTACACTCAAACAACTACTATTCAATGGCACTCTTAAATTGCACTGTTAATAGGGACTTATTATGAGCACTGATATGAAGCCTCAACCGATGGGACAGACACTGGAAGAAACTTGGTTAAAACGCCCATTACCCACCATCAAGCCGCGTGCCAAGCAAATACTGACGGCGGTTGAGACCGAACCATCGACTCAATGTCCCAACTGTAATTCAATTATCACCAATACGGCGCTGATTTTTAATAATTACGTCTGCCCATCGTGTGATGAACATCTTAGCATGACCGCGCGCACGCGTCTGAACTGGTTTTTTGACCAAGTCGATGACGAGCTGGGTCAGCAGTACCAAGCAGGCAATCCCTTAGACTTTGTCGATAGCAAACCTTACCCAACACGGATGAGCGAAGCGCAAGCCAAGACGGGCGAAACCGAAGTGCTTATCGTCATGAAAGGCAAACTTCAGCGCCTACCCGTGGTTGCCTGTGCGTTTGATTTTGCTTTTATGGGTGGCTCCATGGGCTCTGTGGTAGGCGATCGATTTGTGCTCGCTGCCGAGACGGCGCTCAAAGAACAAATCCCGCTGGTATGTTTTGCTGCATCGGGTGGCGCCCGTATGCAAGAGGGCTTGTTATCCCTCATGCAGATGGCGCGTACTGCCGCAGCGATTGAGAAACTCAAACACGCCAATATTCCTTATATTGTGGTGCTGACCAATCCTGTGTATGGCGGTGTAACCGCATCGCTTGCGATGTTAGGCGATATCCATTTGGCGGAGCCCAAAGCCATGATTGGTTTTGCGGGCAAACGGGTGATTGAACAAACCGTTCGCGAGGTACTGGGCGAGCCCTTCCAGCGCGCTGAGTTTTTGGTAGAGCATGGTGTGGTCGATCAAGTCGTCCATCGTTTACAAATGAAAGAAACGATTCATCGCTTACTTAAAAAAATGACCTATTTTCGTCAGGCTCACTAATTCATTATTATCACGGTTTTATCCATGCAACAGTCAAGCTTACCCGCCGCACTCTCACCATCCCCATTGCCGCCTAGCGTTTCAAGCTCGTTAACCGAGTGGTTAAACTACATGCAAGGCATCCATGTGTCCGCGATTGATATGGGGCTTGAGCGGGTGATACCCGTATTTCAAGCATTGGGTATAAAGCAAACCGATGCTTTTGTGTTTACTGTGGCAGGCACCAATGGCAAAGGCTCAACCACCGCCACTATTGCCGAGATCTGCCAACAAGCAGGCTATAAAACCGCTTTATATCAATCGCCGCATTTACTGGTGTTTAACGAGCGTGTCAGAATCAATGGAGAAATGGTCGATGACCAAACTTTGATTGATGCGTTTGCCAAAATCGAGCAGGCGAGGGTGGATTGTGGTTTGACGCTGTCATTTTTTGAAATGACGACGCTTGCCGCGTTTTTGATTTTTGCCCAAAACCACTGTGATGTCTGGGTATTGGAGGTGGGGTTAGGCGGTCGCCTCGATGTCGTCAATGTCATCGAGCCAAACCTTGCGGTGATTACCAATGTGGGTATCGACCATGTCGAATGGCTCGGCGACACCCGTGAAAAAATCGCGGTAGAAAAAGCCGGTATTTTGCGTGATAACCTCACATTGGTGTATGGCGAAACCGATATGCCATCGACCATCTCGCCCTTGATTGCACAGCACCATGCCCATTTGCTGCAGTATGGCAAAGATTATGGTTACCGCCATACTGACGGTGCAGTGACATGGCAATATAGCAATAGCGCGGTGACTTTATCGTTGCCCATCCCCAATCTGTCTTTGCACAATACCGCAACGGCTATCACCGCCCTCTTAGCCAGCCCATTAACCATAACCCAAAACCACATCCAAGCTGCGTTACCGAAGGTAAAATTGGCTGGGCGTTTTGACAGCAGACGGATGTCAGATCGCCAATGGGTGTTTGATGTTGCCCATAATGAGCATGGGATGCAGTTTTTGCTCAAGCAGTTGACGCCGTATGTGCATGCTTACCAACGTCAGTATCCAACCGCCAAATTGCATTTGGTGATATCCATGCTCGCTGATAAAGACATCGAGCGTGTACTCGCGCAGCTACAGCAATTCTCCCAGACGGTGATGCCGATTGACAGTGTTCACAGCGGCGTTATATCTCACCCTAGAGCCAGTAGCCAAGAGCGCTTGACTGAGCTGTTACCACGCTATTTTAATTCTGTATGTGTTTTTGAGGATTTGAATTTGGCAACCCAATCGGTCATTGACCACAGCCAAGAGAATGACCTAATTTTGGTTTGTGGTTCTTTTTATACCATCAGCGGTGTACTGACCAGCCAATCACTCAGTGAATAACGAATTTGTGCGTCAAATGATTTTACTTTTCAAAATTTTCAGTTAATATCTCAATAATGGTGAAAACTGCTAACGCGAATTTTGCTATGATTAGTCAAAATTCGTTGATTTTTATAGGTCGAAAAAATCATTTATCAAGACACATAAATTAGGGTAATTGGCATGAAATTTTCTAAGCAAGCATTATTGGGTACAACGGTATTGTTAGGCGGTAGCGTGTTGTTATATGCCACTATGCACCAAGTCTTGAATGCGCCTGCCAAACCTGCATCCAATAGCCAACAAGTTATCGCTAAACCCACGACAGATAAACAAACAGCAATCAGCAACGAGCCACTCACCGCCGATGTCGCAACCGAAAAAAATTTACTGGCACAAAAACAAAAAGAACGGGAGCAACGGGTCGCTGCGCAAGAACAACAAGCCCAACAATACATGACCGAGCAACAGCGGATTGAAGCGGAAGCTTTAGCGCGTAGCCGTGCTGAAAATCAACTGTATGCCAACAAAAATGCCGCCAATACCAATTCGGTGGTTGCCAGCTCAGTAACTGCGATTACCCAACCTGTGGTAAAGCCCCGACCCGTTGACACGGTCGCCGCGCCACCACAAACGCAAGCTGCAGTACCCAATAGCGTACAAAATACCGCACAGAGCCAAAGCGCTGCAAAAACTAAAGAACAAGTAGCTACGCCAAAGCCCACAGTGACAGCACCCGTCATCGCACAGCCGCAGCCCGCGGCAAAAACAACCCCTAGTAAGCCTGGTACCTATCAGGTTAAGGCAGGCGAGGGGTTGATAGGGTTGTCACGTCGCTACAATGTGCCAGTCGACGTATTGGCAAGCGTCAATAATCTCAATACCACCAGCAGCTTACGTGTCGGGCAAACTATTAACATCCCGACTGCGGCACAAGTCAACCGTATCACCCAGCAAGCCCAAGCGCGAGAGCAACAACGTCAAAATGAGATTGCTCGCAAAAAGCAAGAAGCTGAACAAAAAAAGCAGCAGGCGCTACTGCAGCAGCAGCAAGAAGTCGCCCGTAAAAAACAAGAAGCCGCGCAAAAAGAGCAGCAAAAACAGCAAGAAATCGCCCGCAAAAAGCAAGAAGCGCAGTTAAAAGAGCAGTTAAAAGAGCAAAAACGTCAACAAGAAATCGCCCAAAAAAAATTAGAAGCTCAACAACAAGCCCAGAAAAAACAAGCATTCCAAGCGGCACAAGATAATTTAAGGCAGGCGCGTCAGACGGTAAAAGAAACCGATGCCAAAGGTACGTTTGGGGTACAAGTTGCATTGGCAACCGACCAAAAAAAAGCCAGTGAAATTACCCAAAAATTACAAGCGGCAGGCTACAAAGTCAAAACCACCCAAACTAGCAAAGGTGTACGTATCGTCGTAGGTCCAGAAAAAGGCAAAGTCGCTGCCTTGGCGCTCAAAGACAAGCTCAATAACGATAGCCGCGTCGATGTCAATAGTGGCTGGGTGCTTTACTGGTAAGCCTATTTAACCTTTTAAAGCCAAACTAGGCAAACAAGGCCAAACAACCCAAACAATGCGACATTTTGTGTCGCATTGTTTGTCTATGTGCTTGTGAAAATCACCCAATAGAGGAATAATGCTCCCTTGTGGTAATTATCCTATAGATATGAGTGTGTGGTTAGTGTGACAATTTTTTTAGTGTTAGCGTTTGTGGTGTTTATCCTGTTAGTATTTGCATTTCGTAGTAGTGGTAGTAGCCGTGAAGAGGTTATTAAGCCAGTTCGGGGAGATGAATTAGCGGTATGGCCGTTTGAGCCGATGCCGATTATGACACCGACCGAAGTGATATTTTTTAATCGCTTGCAGCAAGCCGTGCCTGAGCTGATTATTTTTGGGCAAGTACAGCTATCACGTATTATCATGCCAAATGACGATGACGATACTGACCAAGGCTTTTGGTTTAATCGTATTTGCCGTATGAGTGTTGACTATGTGCTGGTCGATCAAGACAAGCAAACCGTACTATTGGCAATTGAATTAGACGACTGGACGCACAATACTCGCCGCCGTCAGCAGCAAGATGAAAAAAAAGACAAAGCGCTGTTGAGTGCAGGCATTTCGATATTACGAATCGATGGCGAAGCCATGCCGGATGCTGCGCTTTTACGCCGTAAAATCTTAGCAGTGATAGGGTAATATTAAAATCGCAAAAAACTATAGAAAGTGTTGCATTCAAAAAAAAACTCGCTATAATACTCAAACTCAACATAGGCGATTAGTTCAATTGGTAGAGCGTCGGTCTCCAAAACCGAATGTTGGGGGTTCGAGTCCCTCATCGCCTGCCACATTTTAGTTAGGTTAGCGTGTACGCTGTATTCTAATAATAAAATACGTTTTAATGATAGACAGGGCAGCCTTATGAAACAAATGCTAGAGAACAAACTAGCAGAGCTCAATGGCAAAAGGATGTCTGGTGAAAAAGTGGTTGTCCACCAACCTGCCGCTATTGAGATTGCCAAACGACACTCCCCTAAAGATTTTGCCCTGTGGATTTTTGCTTTTGTTGCATTAATCAGTGCAACTTTAGTCAATCAATATTTACCCGCATATTGGCAACCCGCTAGCAATTTATGGACGCGAGTGGCTGTTATTGCTGGACTAATCATTGCTGCATTATTGGCACTGGCATTGACCAACCAAGGCAGTGCTTTTAAAAAACTGTTGCAAGATTCTCGCGTTGAATTGCGCCGTGTGACTTGGCCGACCAAACAAGAAACCCTTGAATACACTTGGCAAGTTGCAGTAGTGGCTGGGATATTAGCCTTTATCGTGTGGTTATTAGATACCGTATTTAGCCAATTGATTCAATACGTCATTGGTCAATAGCAAAAATTTAGCCAAACCCTTTTATTTGACCCACATCTGTGGGTTTTTATCTATCTAGCAATATCAATATTTTACCTGCATTGCTCATATTTGGTATAGTAGGCGATGTGTTTAGCAATGAATTAGAGGAAGATTATCCATGCGTTGGTATATCGTACAAGCATTTTCAGGCTTTGAAAAACAAGTGCAGCGTTCATTGATTGAACGTATCAATCGCAGCGAATACAAAGAATCGTTTGGTCAAGTACTCGTCCCGACCGAAGAAGTTATCGAAATGCGGGATGGCAAAAAACGCAAATCTGAGCGTAAATTCTTCCCAGGTTACGTATTGATTGAAATGGATATGAACGACAATACATGGCACTTAGTTAAAGACTGTCCACGTGTGATGGGCTTTATTGGCGGTACGCCAGAAAATCCTGCGCCGATTACCCCAAAAGAAGCCGATACCATTTTAAATCGTTTAAATACCAACGAAAACAAACCGCGTCCAAAAACCTTATTTGAGCCAGGTGAAGAAGTGTTGGTCATCGATGGTCCGTTTACCGAGTTTAGAGGCTTGGTAGAAAAAGTGGATTACGAAAAATCGCGCTTACAGTTGACCGTCAATGTCTTTAACCGTCCAACCCCGGTTGAGCTAGAGTTTAAACAAGTAGAAAAAATTAACTAATTTTTGCTAGCTTTTCTTATTTATGGGTTTTTGGCCCTAAAATTGTAACTAAGTGCCAAATTTAGCAATTTTTGCTTTACCTAAGTAAAAATTCGCTTATAATATGGCACTTTATTTTTTCTGTTGTCTGCAAGATTGACAATATCACCCGGGGAGCCAGATAGCCATTCGATGAGTGGGTATCTAGCGCTATTACCCATAACAGGAGTCTATCATGGCTAAAAAGATTGATGGTTACATCAAACTACAAGTGCCAGCTGGTAAAGCTAATCCATCACCACCTATCGGTCCAGCATTGGGTCAAAAAGGTGTGAACATCATGGCATTCTGTAAAGAGTTCAACGCAGCTACTTCTAGCATGGAACCAGGTCTACCCGTTCCCGTTGAAATCACTGTTTACAACGACAAATCGTTCACCTTCATCATGAAGTCACCACCAGCGGCGTTCTTAATTCGCAAAGCTGCAGGTGCTGCCAAAGGTTCAGGCGTACCGAACAAAACTAAAGTGGGTAAAGTCAACCGCGCACAGTTAGAAGAAATTGCTAACACCAAAAACGCTGACTTAACTGCTGCTGACTTAGAATCTGCGGTTCGCACATTGGCGGGTACGGCTCGCTCAATGGGTATTGACGTGGAGGGTGTGTAAATGGCTAAATTAACTAAACGTCAAAAAGCAATCGCTGAAAGCTATGATGCGAACAAACAATACACATTGACTGAAGCTGTGGAAATCCTAAATAAATTGCCACCAGCAAAATTCAAAGAGTCAATCGATATTGCTATCAATCTAGGCGTTGACCCACGTAAATCTGACCAAGTGGTTCGTGGTGCTACCAACCTGCCTGCAGGTACCGGTAAAACCAAACGCGTTGCCGTGTTTGCACAAGGTGCAGCAGCTGATGCAGCAAAAGAAGCGGGTGCTGATATCGTAGGTTTTGAAGACCTAGCAGAAAGCATCAAAGCGGGTAACATGGACTTTGATGTTGTGATTGCGTCGCCTGATGCAATGCGCGTTGTTGGTCAATTAGGTACAATTTTAGGTCCACGTGGCTTAATGCCAAACCCTAAAGTAGGTACAGTTACCCCTAACGTTGCTGAAGCGGTTAAAAATACCAAAGCGGGTCAGGCAACTTACCGTGTTGATAAAGCGGGTATTATCCATACCACGATTGGTCAAGTAGGTTTTAGTGCTGAACAAATCGAGCAAAATGCATCTGCATTAATCGCTGATTTGAAAAAAGCAAAACCTGCGACCTCAAAAGGTATCTATATCAAGAAAATCACTCTATCAAGCACGATGGGCCCTGGTATCAACTTAGATCCAGTACCTTATCGTAATGCTTAAGCTATCACGCTTGATGGTAGATTTTTAATATATTTTAAATTTAGTTCAGCACAAACGGGTTGTGCTGTCTAAGACCGTAGGTTCTATTGGTTTAATCATAATTAAATCGTAAATAGTTTAATTGTGAAAGTTTTTCACAGCCTACGCAGACGGGATGGCAGTTTAATTTACCATTGACTGCCACCGTATCGGAGTGATAATAAGTTGTACTTTAACTTATTATATTAACTAGGTTTATTGGTGCCCTAAGTTAATCATAACTAGGAAACTGATAATATGGAGACAACCCATGGCATTAAATCTTCAAGACAAACAAGCGATTGTTGCTGAAGTAAGTGAATCTGCCAAAGGTGCCCTTTCTGCTGTTGTTGCCGATGCTCGTGGCGTAACAGTAGGTAAAATGACCCAACTGCGTAAAGAAGCTCGTGCAGCGGGTGTTGATATGCGTATCGTGCGTAATACTTTATTACGTCGTGCGTTAGAAGACACTAACTACTCTGTGTTAAATGACGTATTTGTAGGTCCAACACTTATCGCATTCTCAACTGAACATCCAGGTGCTGCGGCACGTTTGTTCAAAGAATTTGCTAAAACAAACGATAAGTTTGAAATTAAAGGTGCAGCTTTTGAAGGCGAGTTTATCGCTGCTAAAGATATCGATCGTTTAGCAAGCTTACCAACTTACGACGAAGCGATTGCGCGCTTAATGGGTACGATGAAAGAAGCCGCTGCAGGCAAATTTGTTCGTACTTTGGCAGCATTACGCGACAAAATGCAAGGCGAAGGCGAAGCCGCTTAATTTATTTAAGTAAACTTAACTACGCTTAGCATTTTTTAAACAAAATTCACTTATTTAGGAACACACATCATGGCATTAACTAACCAAGAAATTCTTGATGCAATCGCTGAAAAATCAGTAATGGAAATTGTAGATCTTATCTCTGCAATGGAAGAAAAATTTGGCGTATCAGCCGCTGCATTAGCAGCAGCACCTGCAGCTGCCGGTGACGCGCCTGCAGCAGAAGAAAAAGACGACTTCACTGTTGTATTAACTGGCGCTGGCGACAAGAAAGTAGCTGTTATTAAAGCAGTTCGCGAAATTACTGGCTTGGGCTTAAAAGAAGCTAAAGACCTAGTTGAAGGCGCACCACAAACAGTTAAAGAAGGCGTAGCGAAAGCTGAAGCTGAAGAATTGAAGAAAAAATTAGAAGAAGCAGGCGCATCAGTAGAATTGAAATAATTCTCGCACTTAAGTTCTCTAACCTTCAAAAAGCCATTATTGCACTTGCAATAATGGCTTTTTTTTATTATAATCATTCTCTTGACCTTTCGTGTCTGATTGAATATAAGATGGCACACGCACCAAGGACAGAATTGTTCCATGCAAGTTAGAAAGTCTGGTAATGCGTAAAAAACTTTAGCTAAATACCCCAAAGGTGTTTGGCTTTTTGTCGTCTCTACAGTTTTTGTTTGTATCGATTTTATATTATATCGCCGATTAGGTTATGCATCCTGTGATGATTAACTTATTCGCTGATTTAGCAAGGTTTTAAGATTTCCGTTAGGAAGTTGGATTGTAAGTTGGTGACTTAAGACTGTAAGGATTGGGTCATCAAATCTTTTAGAAATAGATTCCATCGTTAATAAATGCGCAAAAAATTTAATTTCCTAACAGGAAATGTGGTGATTTGCGGCTTTATCAGTGCACAGCAGTATCAGTGCACTGAAGTATTGATAGATGGGTAGGCATTAACGCTTTGAATGTTTAAGGACTTTTAATGGCATACTCGTATACTGAAAAAAAACGCATTCGTAAAAGTTTTGCAAAGTTGCCCACCGTCATGGACGTGCCATACTTATTGGCTATCCAAGTTGACTCGTATGAGCAATTTTTGCAAGAAAATAAAAAGCCAAAAGGTCGGGAAAACATTGGTTTACAAGCCGCTTTTAATTCTATTTTCCCTATTGAGAGCCATACTGGCAATGCCGAGCTACAATTTGTCGAATACTATCTAGGTACACCAGAATTTGATGTGCGCGAATGTATTTTACGTGGTTCAACCTATGCAGCGCCGTTACGTGTCAAAATCCGTTTGGTCATCAAAGACAAAGATGTCAAAGATAAAGATGCGAAAGCGGCAATTAAAGATATCCGTGAGCAAAGCGTCTATATGGGTGAAATCCCATTGATGACTGAAAACGGTACTTTTGTGATTAATGGTACTGAGCGTGTCATCGTATCGCAATTACACCGTTCACCAGGCGTATTCTTTGACCATGACAAAGGCAAATCACATTCAAGTGGTAAAGTGCTGTATAACGCCCGTATTATTCCTTACCGTGGTTCATGGTTAGACTTTGAATTTGATGCCAAAGACTTGGTATTTGCTCGTATTGACCGCCGCCGTAAATTATTGGCAACAGTGATTTTGCATGCCATTGGCATGAATACGCAACAAATTTTAGATGCGTTTTATGAAAAAACCCATGTGTATAAGGGTGATGAGCAGTTTGAAATTGACCTTGTCACTGACCGTTTGCGCGGTGAAATGGCGCAGTTTGAAATCGTTTCACCGGATGGCGACGTGATTGTCGAACAGGGCAAACGTATCAACGCGCGCGCGATTCGTAAAATCGAACAAGCCGGTATGACTAAATTACCTGTGCCTGATGAATACTTGTATGAGCGTATTTTGGCACAAGATATCGTCGTGGATGATGAAGTTATTGCACGCGCTAACCAATTGCTCGATCACGAGACTTTGGTCAAAATCAGCAATAACGGTATTAAAGAATTTGATATTTTATTCACTAACGATATCGATCATGGTTCATACATCGCCGATACACTGCGCGCAGATACCGCGATGAGCCGTGAAGAAGCGTTGATTGAAATCTACAAAGTGATGCGTCCAGGTGAGCCACCAACACTCGATACGGCTGAAAAACTGTTTGAATCGATGTTCTTTAACGCGGATCGCTATGATTTATCAAACGTCGGTCGCATGAAGTTCAACCGTCGTTTGGGCCGAGTCTATGAGCCAACCAATGACCCTGATGTGCAGCGTGAACGCAGTGTATTGACCAACGAAGATATTATTGACGTATTAAAAATGTTGATTGAAATTCGTGATGGTCGTGGGGTAGTGGACGATATTGACCATTTAGGTAACCGCCGTGTCCGTTCAGTCGGTGAGATGACAGAAAATCAATTTCGCGTCGGTTTAGTCCGTGTCGAGCGTGCTGTTAAAGAGCGTTTAAGCTCAGCTGAAACAGATAACTTATCACCACAAGATTTGATTAACTCAAAACCTGTGGCAGCCGCCATTAAAGAGTTCTTTGGTTCATCACAATTGTCACAGTTTATGGACCAAAATAACCCATTGTCAGAAATCACCCATAAGCGCCGTGTTTCTGCCTTAGGTCCAGGTGGTTTAACACGTGAGCGTGCAGGCTTTGAAGTCCGTGACGTACACCAAACCCATTATGGTCGTGTGTGTCCGATTGAAACCCCTGAGGGTCCAAACATCGGTCTGATTAACTCACTAGCCGTCTATGCTAAAACCAATGAATTTGGTTTCTTAGAGACTCCGTATCGTAAAGTAGTTGACGGTAAAGTGACGGATGAAATCGAGTACTTATCAGCGATTGAAGAAGTAGGCACTGTGATTGCACAAGCGGATTCGCCGATTGATGAAAGCGGTCAGTTGACAGAAGATTATGTCTCTGTGCGTAACTATGGTGAATTTGTGCGTATGGCACCAGAGAAAGTGACCCACATGGACGTATCACCGCGTCAGGTTGTGTCTGTGGCAGCAAGTTTGATTCCATTCTTGGAACATGACGATGCCAACCGTGCTTTGATGGGTTCAAACATGCAGCGCCAAGCGGTACCCACTTTACGTTCTGACAAACCACTGGTTGGTACAGGTATGGAGCGTCACGTTGCCCGTGACTCCGGTGTGTGTGTGACTGCCAAACGTGGCGGCGTCATTATGGACGTGGATGCGAGCCGTGTCGTTGTAAAAGTGAATGAAGATGAAATGCAAGCGGGCGAAGCGGGCATTGATATCTACAACTTAATCAAATACACCCGTTCAAACCAAAACACCTGTATTAACCAACGCATTATCGTCAACCAAGGTGATGTCATTGCGCGTGGGGATATCTTGGCAGATGGCCCATCAACCGATTTGGGTGAGTTGGCATTGGGTCAAAACATGCGTGTGGCGTTCATGCCTTGGAACGGTTACAACTTCGAAGACTCGATTTTGTTATCTGAGCGTGTGGTTAAAGAAGATCGTTTTACCACCATTCACATCCAAGAATTAACCTGTGTGGCGCGTGATACCAAATTGGGTACAGAAGAAATCACTGGCGATATTCCAAACGTGGGTGAAGCAGCCCTAGCTAATCTAGATGAAGCAGGTATCGTCTACATTGGTGCGGAAGTGCAAGGTGGCGATATCTTAGTGGGTAAAGTGACACCAAAAGGTGAAACCCAGCTCACCCCTGAAGAAAAACTACTTCGTGCAATTTTTGGTGAAAAAGCTGCGGACGTTAAAGATACGTCGTTGCGAGTGCCTTCTTCTACCAAAGGTACGGTGATTGACGTCCAAGTCTTTACCCGTGATGGCGTAGAAAAAGACAGCCGTGCGCAAGCTATCGAAAAAGCCCAGCTTGATAGCTATCGTAAAGACTTAAAAGAAGAATTGCGTATCTTTGAAAACGCCGCACGCGGTCGCATTATTTCATTGCTTGACGGTCAAACTGTGAGTGGTGGCGCGGGCTTAAAATCAGGTACAGTGTTGAGTGAAGCGTCAATGCAAGACATGTCGCTTGAAACATTGCTTGATATTCAGCCAACCCAAGAAGATACCGCAGAGCGTTTATCACAAATTGGTGACTTTTTAACCGATAAACAAAAAGAAATCGATGAAAAATTCACTGAGAAAAAACGCAAATTAACGGCTGGTGATGACTTAACCCATGGCGTGCAAAAAATCGTCAAAGTGTACTTAGCAGTAAAACGTCGTATTCAACCTGGTGACAAAATGGCGGGTCGTCATGGTAACAAAGGGGTGGTATCACGTATCATGCCGATTGAAGATATGCCATACGATGAAAACGGCAACCCAGTGGATGTGGTACTAAACCCACTAGGCGTACCATCGCGTATGAACGTCGGTCAGATTCTAGAAACTCACTTAGGCGGCGCAGCACGTGGTTTGGGTATCAAAATTGACGAGATGATCAAACAACAAGCGGCAGTTTCTGAGTTACGTGATTTCTTAGACAAAATCTATAACCAAATTGGCGGCGAGCAAGTGGACTTAGGCAGCATCAGTGATGACGAAATCATTGCGATGTCAAAAAATCTACGTGCGGGCGTACCAATGGGTACCGCAGTATTTGATGGTGCTAAAGAACAGCAAATCAAAGGCTTGCTAGAATTAGCGGGTATGCCAACCTCGGGTCAGCAAGTATTGTTTGATGGTCGTACCGGTCAACAGTTTGATCGTCCGGTGACCGTAGGTTACATGTACATGCTCAAACTCAACCACTTGGTTGACGACAAAATGCACGCACGTTCAACGGGTTCTTACTCACTGGTTACCCAGCAGCCATTGGGTGGTAAAGCCCAGTTTGGTGGTCAGCGCTTCGGTGAGATGGAAGTGTGGGCGCTTGAAGCTTACGGTGCTGCTTATACATTGCAAGAGATGTTGACGGTGAAATCCGATGACGTCGAAGGTCGTACCCGCATGTACAAAAACATCGTCGATGGTGAACAGAACATGTCAGCTGGTATGCCAGAATCGTTCAACGTATTGACCAAAGAGATTAAGTCATTGGGTATCAATATTGAGTTAAAAGATCATAGCAAAAGTAAAAACTAAGTCATGATTCGGAGTGTGGTGGCTTTAAACGTCGCCATACTCAAGCTCAATAGTTTACCTTTTTAATGACAAACGAATAAAAATTAACCTTAAATTGAAAGTCAATCTGTAGCGACCTTCAATTTAATCGATGGAGAAGCAGTTTGAAAGACTTATTAGACATCATGAAAAGCCCTGCCGACTCTGGTAACCAAGAGTTCGACAGCATTCAAATTTCTCTTGCCTCACCTGACACCATCAAATCTTGGTCGCATGGGGAAGTTAAAAAGCCTGAAACCATCAACTATCGTACTTTCAAACCAGAACGTGATGGTCTTTTTTGTGCCAAAATTTTTGGACCTGTTAAAGACTACGAATGCTTGTGTGGTAAATACAAACGCCGTAAATTCCAAGGCGTGATCTGTGAAAAATGTGGTGTTGAAGTGACCGCTGCCAAAGTACGCCGCGAGCGTATGGGTCACATTGAGCTGGCAAGCCCAGTCGCGCATATTTGGTTCTTAAAATCATTACCAAGCCGTATTGGTCTATTACTTGATATGACTTTGCGTGATATCGAGCGCGTACTGTATTTTGAAAGCTATGTAGTGACTGACCCAGGTTTAACTAGCCTTGAAAAATACCAGTTGCTCGATGATGAAGATTACTTCAAAGCACTTGAAGAGTTTGGTGATGAATTCACCGCGAAAATGGGTGCTGAAGCGGTTCAAGACTTGCTGCGCGATATTGACGTGGATTTGGAAATCGACCAGTTACGTGAAGAAATTCCTAACACGGGTTCAGAAACCAAACTTAAAAAAATGTCAAAGCGCCTAAAATTGCTTGAGTCATTCCGTGATTCAAACAACAAGCCAGAATGGATGGTAATGACCGTATTACCTGTATTGCCACCTGATTTGCGTCCATTGGTACCGCTTGAAGGGGGTCGTTTTGCCACTTCAGACTTAAATGACTTATATCGCCGCGTCATTAACCGTAACAACCGCTTAAAACGCTTGTTGGAGCTCAATGCGCCTGACATCATCGTGCGTAACGAAAAACGTATGCTGCAAGAGTCAGTGGATGCGCTGCTTGACAATGGTCGCCGCGGTCGTGCGATTACGGGTAGCAACAAACGTCCATTGAAATCTTTAGCTGACATGATTAAAGGTAAACAAGGTCGTTTCCGTCAAAACTTACTGGGTAAACGTGTTGACTATTCAGGGCGTTCGGTTATTACCGTGGGTCCATACCTGCGTCTACACCAATGTGGGTTGCCAAAAAAAATGGCACTTGAACTGTTCAAACCATTTACTTATGCCAAACTTTTGCAAAATGGCATTGCGACCACTATCAAAGCCGCTAAGAAAATGGTTGAGCGTGAAGAACCGGCAGTGTGGGATATGCTTGCCAGCGTGATTCGTGAACACCCAGTGCTACTAAACCGTGCACCGACCCTCCATCGTTTGGGTTTACAAGCATTTGAGCCTGTACTGATTGAAGGTAAAGCAATTCAGCTACATCCGCTAGTTTGTAGCGCGTTCAACGCCGACTTCGATGGTGACCAAATGGCGGTACACGTACCGTTAACTTTGGAGGCCCAGCTTGAAGCCCGTGCCTTGATGATGTCAACCAACAACATCTTGTCACCTGCCAATGGTGAGCCAATCATCACGCCATCACAAGACGTTGTATTGGGGCTATATTACATCAGCCGTTCGCATATCAATGCCAAAGGCGAAAACATGACTTTCTCAAACGTGAAAGAAGTGTATCGCGCGCTAGGTACCGGTGATTTAAGCGTCAATGCCAAAATTAAAGTACGTATTGAAGAAACCACGTATGACGAAGAAGGTAATGCCAATAGCGTTACCAAAATGGTTGACACCGTTGCCGGTCGCTGTTTGATTTGGAATATCACCCCAAAAGGTATGAGCTTTGACGAAGTCAATAAAGAGATGACTAAGAAAAACATCGCTCGCCTTATCAATTCTTGCTACCGCAAAATGGGCGTGAAAGACAGCGTCATGTTTGCTGACCAATTGATGTATTTGGGTTTTGCCCAAGCAACGTTGTCAGGCGTATCCATTGGTATGGAAGATATGCTGATTCCACCTACCAAAAACAAAATCATCGAAGCGGCGGATGCGGAAGTTCGTGAGATTGAAAGCCAGTTTGAACAAGGTTTCGTGACCGCGGGTGAACGTTATAACAAAGTCATTGATATTTGGTCACGTACCAATGACCAAATCGCCAAAGCGATGATGGATAACCTATCACAAGATACCGTTATCAATAGCCAAGGTGAAGCGGAAAAAGAAAAATCGTTTAACTCGATTTATATCATGTCGGATTCAGGTGCGCGTGGTAGTGCCGCACAGATTCGTCAGTTGGCAGGTATGCGTGGTCTGATGGCAAAACCAGACGGCTCGATTATTGAAACCCCAATTAAAGCTAACTTCCGTGAAGGCTTAAGCGTTTTACAGTACTTTATCTCGACGCACGGTGCCCGTAAAGGTCTAGCTGATACGGCACTAAAAACTGCAAACTCAGGTTACTTAACCCGTCGCTTGGTTGACGTTGCGCAAGATTTGGTTATCACCCAGCCTGATTGTGGTACCGATAA
Organism: Moraxella sp. CTOTU48268; assembly: GCF_032069585.1. Lineage (NCBI taxonomy): Bacteria > Pseudomonadati > Pseudomonadota > Gammaproteobacteria > Moraxellales > Moraxellaceae > Moraxella > Moraxella sp. CTOTU48268. The sequence continues at coordinate 29,726 of NZ_DAMALV010000017.1, read as the reverse complement.
AGGTATCTTGATGAAGCCACACATTGAGGGTGGTGAAATCATTGAACAATTGGCTGACCGCGTGCTGGGCCGAGTTACCGCCAAAGATGTGATGTCAAATAAAACAGGCGAACTAGCCATCCCATCGGGTACCTTGCTGGATGAGCATTGGGTAAAAGTACTTGATGAACATGGTATTGACGAAGTTTGGGTACGTTCTGTGATTACTTGTGAAGTGCCACATGGTGTCTGTTCACAATGTTATGGTCGTGACTTAGCACGTGGTCACCGCGTCAATATTGGTGAGTCTGTGGGTGTTATGGCGGCGCAATCAATCGGTGAGCCGGGTACTCAGCTAACCATGCGTACCTTCCACGTGGGGGGTGCCGCGAGCGCCGCAGCCGTGGAAAACAGTATTCAGGTTAATAAAGGCGGTACGGTTCGCTTCCAAAACTTGAAATCTGTAAGCCATGCCGATGGTCATTTGGTAGTGGTATCTCGCTCTGCAGAAATTAGTATTACCGATGAATTAGGCCGTGAGCGTGAGCGCTATAAAGCACCGTATGGTTCGTCAATTTTAGTGGCTGATGGCACTGAGGTTACCCCAGGTCAAACCATTGGTAAATGGGATCCGCATACCCATCCAATTATTACCGAGGTATCAGGTACCGCACGCTTTAGCGAAATCACCGATGGCTTAACCGCCACCATGAAAATCGATGAAGCAACGGGCATGAGCTCATACGAAATCTTGGCGACCAAAGACCGCCCAAGCTCAGGTAAAGATTTACGTCCTGCGATTATCCTTGATACCAAAGAGGGTAAAGAAGTGGTGTATTTCTTACCACAGCAAACCATTATTCGTGTGCGTGAAGGCGATGAGGTAACAACAGGTTCGATTTTAGGTCGTGTACCACAAGAATCATCAGGTACCAAAGATATTACCGGTGGTCTACCGCGTGTTGCTGACTTATTTGAAGCGCGTCGTCCAAAAGATCATGCGATTATGGCGGAAATGAGTGGTACAGTAAGCTTTGGTAAAGATACCAAAGGTAAAAACCGCTTTATCATTACCAATGATGATGGCGAAGTGCATGAAGAGTTGATTCCAAAATGGCGTCAAATCAACGTGTTTGAGGGTGAACGTGTTGAGCGTGGCGAGGTGATTGCCGATGGTCCACAAAACCCACACGATATTTTACGCTTAAAAGGTGAAACTGAGCTTGCCAATTACATCGTCAATGAAGTACAAGACGTTTACCGCTTACAAGGGGTAAAAATCAACGACAAGCATATTGAAGTGATTATTCGTCAGATGCTACGTAAAGTTGAAGTTACCGATGGCGGTGACTCAAGCTACTTCAAAGGTGACCAAGCTGAATACGCTGATATTGTCGCCATGAACAAAAAACTCGACGAAGAGAACAAGTTCCCAGTCAAGTTTGACCGTTTATTGCTCGGTATCACTAAAGCCTCATTGGCAACTGAAAGCTTTATTTCTGCGGCGTCATTCCAAGAAACAACGCGCGTATTGACGGCGGCAGCAGTTACTGGCAAGATTGATGACTTACGCGGTCTAAAAGAAAACGTGGTTGTCGGTCGCTTGGTACCATCAGGTACTGGTTTAGCTTACCATGCCCAGCGTCTAGAGAGCGGTAAAACTACCGCCACAGAAGCTACTGAAAATCAGCAGCTAGAAGCATTAGACACCTTGTTTGCCGAAAACATGGAGCCTGCGTCAATGTCATTTGAAGACAAATTTGCTGAAGAGTTTAATAGCCAAGATGCAAAATAATCGTTAATCAGTCATAAAAAGGCCGGTGCTTGCAACTGGCCTTTTTTTTCATCAAAATATCCGTATCAAATGTCTAAGGAAACAATATGGCAGGTCGTGTTGCACGTTATCAAGCAGATAGAACCAATCAAAAAATGTATTTTTGCCGAATTTATTGTCAGCAAGCTGAACAGACGCCAAAAGGGCAATTACAGGAAGCACATATTGAAAGTGCGCTCATGCATTTGTACGGCGGCTATTTGGCATTTTTACAAGAAGTAGCGCGCTATTATAATTTAACTATGCCAAACCCGAGTCTGCAATCAATTAGTGATGCCTTGGAAACCAAAACCCAAGTATCACCTGAAGTCATGCGGTTAAAGCAACTATTAGCTAATGATTATTTGGGCGACATCGAAAAAGCATGGCAGCAAATTATCTATAAACCTGTGCCACAGAATCTTGGAAATGAGAGTGATGAAAGCAATAAAAATGCCAAATTACCGGTGATTGATGTTATGGCAAGTCCATCAAGTACCAATATTTCAGTCGATATGATTCGCCAATGGCGTGGCGATTTGGTGGATACCATTGATAGTTTGCGAGAAGGGATGATTGAGTTTTAATCGTTTAATCAAAATTATTATTTATCAACTTGGTGCTTATCCCCTTAATACTTATCAAAGATCATAAAAAAGCTCGATTCATGATCGAGCTTTTCTATTAAGGTTCATTAACGACTCATTGGTTCAGTGGTTTATTGTTATTTAATTGAGCGTAATTGATATTGTTACCCGTCGCTGGCATCGGTACGGATGCTTGTTCCTCAGGGCGTTTTTGGGTAACCGCTTGCGGGGGTTTACTGTCATCACGGGTGATTTCATTGCCCTTGCTATCGACGCGTCTAGTACCATTGTCAGTAAGCTCAATGGTTTCCTGCTCTTGTTTTTTGGATTTGGCGCGATTATTCACTGATACCCATTCCACAGGTTGACCTTTGAGCATTTTAGAGGTGAAATCCATCCAAATAGGTAGCGCCGCCACGCCACCAAATTCTTTTTTACCCATACCGATGGGTTGGTCAAAACCGACCCAAACTGTCGTCACCATTCTAGGGTTGATACCGGCAAACCACGCATCTTTGGCATCATTGGTAGTACCTGTCTTGCCACCCAAATCTGAGCGACCTAACGCCCGCGCCTTAACCGCGGTACCGCGCTGGATGACATCACGTAAGATATTGGCCATTTGGAATGCCACATTAGAAGAAAGAATACGGGGCGCTTGCTGCGCTGGAATATACTGAATAGGCATGGGTTTTAGCTTATCAGTGTCGGGGCCGGCATCATATAGTTGCGCTTCAAGGGACGCTTGGCGTGCTAGCATTTGCTGAGTGCTGGCTTCTAATGCCGCTTCTTCTTTGCTAAGTTTTTTCTTATCTTGTTTGTTTAAACTGTCTTTTTCGTTGGTTTTAGCCAGTGGGTTGGCGTTGAATAAATCAGATTTTTCAGTCGCTTTATCGCCTGCTTGCATGTCTTTACTTTGACCACTTAACAAAGCAGTTTGTTGTTCTTGGAATGCTGTTAAGTTATCTTCATTGGTTTGCTGTAAATCATTGTTAAAACATACCGCACAGGCTTGTTTTGGGTTGGCTTGGTATTGCAGCTTACCGTTGTAGTCAAAAATTTGCTGAATAAAATAAGGTTGAATACGGTGACCGCCGTTGGCAAAGGTCGCATAGCCCGTAGCCATCTGTAATGGGGTCGCTTCACCAGAACCGAGTGCCAATGATAAGGTGTTTGGCATGCGTTCTTTTTCCAACCCAAATTCATTGAGTAGCTCACGTGTATCAGAGATACCCGCTGAACGTAGCACTCGAATCGATACTAGGTTGCGCGATAGGTATAAACCTTTACGCAGTGGAATCATCCCCAAATTGCGCCCATCTGAGTTCTTGGGTTTCCAGGAACCGACGGTCAATGGATCATCAGATATCATGGTATCTGGGCTAAAGCCTTTTTCTAGGGCAGTGGCGTAAACTAATGGCTTGATGGTTGATCCTGGCTGACGATAGCCTTGAATGGCGCGGTTAAATTTACTCTTATTAAAATCAAAGCCACCAACGACCGCAAGTAACGCGCCAGTTTCTGGATTGACCGATACTAGGCTACCTTCAACGGCTGGAATTTGCACCAAACTCCAACTGCTGTTGTCAGCATTTGATGTGACATACACAATATCATGCAGGTTGACGATATTGTTGGAGATAAATGCTGAGTTTGGATTACGGTAGTGCAGTGTCGCCCAGCGCATGTTTGACCAAGGCACTTTAATCTGAGTACCGTCTTTCATGACCGCATCAAAGCCATTGCCAGGATAGACTTTGGTGACTTCAACCGGATAAAAAGAATGGATAACCGGGAAATTGGCAAGCTTGCCAGGTTTTTCTTTATCTTTTGTATTAGCAGGGGCGCCACGCCAACCGTGGCGGCGATCATACGCAAATAAACCGCGTTTAATGGCGTTTTCTGCAATTTCTTGTGCTTCGCTATTAATGGTAAGCTTCACGCGCCAGCCCGAATTGATGACAGCTTCGCCATATTGTTCCACCAATGAGGCACGGGTCATTTCCGCCAAATACGGTAAGTTTTTATCAAGTTTAGCTTGGTATAGGCGCAGTCCAATGGGTGCGGCAACCGCTTCGTCGTGTTGCGCTTGGCTAATTGCGCCATTTTTAAGCATCTGACCCAAAATCCAGTTGCGCCGCTCTAACGCGCGCTCAGGGTTGGCAACAGGATTGTATTTTGATGGCGCTTTTGGCAGACCGGCAATCATTGCCATTTCTGCAATGGTTAGGTTATTCAATGATTTACTATAATATTGCTTAGCGGCAGCTTTAATCCCATACGCACCTTGACCCAAATAGATTTTATTAACATATAAGGTCATGATGTCTTGTTTGGACAGTTTTTCTTCAATTTTGCGGGCTAAAAATAACTCCGTTAATTTACGATTAAGGGTACGTTCGGAGGATAAAAAATAATTTTTGGCAACCTGTTGGGTAATCGTCGACCCACCTGTTTGGCTATCGTCGTCGCTAACCGCTTCGGTCAGTGCGCGCCCAATGCCCTTAATACTGATACCACTGTGCTGAAAAAATGACGAATCTTCGGCCGCTAAAAAAGCATTCACCATATTTTTGGGAATTTGCTCATAACTCACTGGCAAAGACATATCATTACCGTATTGACCAATTAATTGGTTGTCCTCGGTATAGATTTGTAGTGGCATTGACAGCTTGGCTTTTTTAAGGTCATCTAAGCTTGGCAGGCTAGGTGATATATACATCGCCATACCGTAAAAACCGATGGGGAAAGCTAATACCAAAATAAAAAGAAACGCTAAAATTGCAACCAAGAGATTGAGTAAAAATTTCATCCAAGTAAAGGTAGCAGCAGTCGACTGGGTCATAAAGTCATTAGCTCAAAGCAAAATAAAGCCCCATTATACCTAAAAAAATTTGAGTTCTGTGAAAAATCTATTTTGCTTTTCGCTTGTTTTTAAACCACCCAATAAATTAGTCATAACTAAAGGTTGAATCAAATAAATTTCTAAAGTATTGTAGCGTAGTAAAAATCACGTTACTGAACTTAGTATACAAGGAACAAACTTGTGAGGTTATTTACAAAAAACAACAAGCTAGTCGTTGGGGTAGATATCACCACCACTGCGATCAAAATGGTTGAAATAACACGGCAGCAAGGTCTATTTCATTTAAGAAATTACGGCATTGAACCGTTACCCCGCGGTGCTGTTGTTGATAAAAATATTGTAGATATTGAAGCGGTCAGTGACGCCCTCGCAAGATTATCTCGTAGCAGAGGTTTTTCCAGCAAAAATATTGCGACAGCCGTAGCAGGCTCTTCGGTTATTAGCAAAATCATTGAGATGGAAGCGGATCTCACAGAGCTTGAACGAGAATCCCTTATACGTCTAGATGCTGACCAATATATTCCCTATCCTTTATCAGAAGTTAATTTAGATTTTGAAGTGATTGGCCCTTCAGCTACGCCTGATATGTGTAAGGTATTATTAGTTGCCTCTCGCACTGAAAACGTTGACCAACGTGTCGACGCGGGTGCTTTGGCGGGGCTGGATACTAAAATTGTGGATGTGGAGTCTTACGCAGTTGAACGCGCCTTTCAATTGATGGTCGATAGCTTGCCAGGTCAACCTCAGCATATAGCCCTTATTGATATCGGGCACAGCCAAACCACGCTTTATATTGCAAAGGACGGGGAGTTTGTATACAGCCGTGAACAGCTTTTTGGCGGTGCCCAGTTAACTGAAAGTATTCAAAATCGTTATGGTTTGACGTTCGAGGAGGCGATGATTAATAAGCGCACCCTGTCATTGCCAGATGATTACTATACGGATGTGTTACTGCCATTTTTAGATGCCATTGTGCAGCAAATTACCCGCTCGCTGCAGTTTTATTTTTCATCCAGCCAAAATAGCCAAGTAGAGTATATTTTGTTGGGCGGTGGTAGTGCCAGCATTGCGGGTCTAGCGAGCATGGTTGAACAAAAACTTGGTACTCGCACAGGTATTGCCAATGCATTTTCAAATATGACGATTAATAACCATATCAACACTGAATTACTGATTATGGACGCGCCAAGCTTGATGGCGGCTTGTGGCTTGGCGTTACGGAGTTTTGATTAATGGCAAAGATTAACTTACTTCCTTGGCGTCAGGAACTTCGTGAACAAAGAAACCGTGAGTTTATGACTTTAGTGGTTGCGGTATTATTATTATCACTACTTGGTGCCTTTGCGGCATGGAGTTACTATAAAAATACCCTAGAAAACCAGCAGCTTGCTAATGAACGCATCAAACAAGAAAACGCTAATTTAGACAAGGCGTTAAAAGAAATCCAAACCCTTGAGCAGCAGCGTGATGATATCATTGCGCGTATGAAAGTGATTCAAGACTTGCAAGGCCGTCGCCCTGTCCCTGTCCGTATTTGGGAAGATATTGCCAGAATTATCCCCGCACAAATGTATTTAACCAGTATGAAGCGTGAAGCTGATACCATCACCTTTACCGGTCAAGCCGACAACCCGAATGTGATTTCAACATTTATGCGCAGTCTTGATGGGACGCAGTGGTTAGAAAAATCGGCTGTGGTCAGTATACAGCAGCCCAATGCGGTGGCTTATCAAGCACCCAAACCCGCACCTGCTGCTGGTAACATCAGTGCTAGCAGTACCAGCGCAACATTACCAGAAGCCAATTACGTGACTTTTGTGGTAACAACCATGGTTAAGCAAACCGACATCGCCAGTGCCACCGCTGCAAGTGGCGTTGCGGCAAGTGCGAGTAAGGAGAAATAACGGTGAAATTAACCAATCCGCTAAAAAGACCGAAGCTCGTCAAAAAACCCGTTCACATTACCGCAAAAAAATCGTTTGATGTTAAAGCCTTTACCGAAAGCTTTAAATCCCTAGACCAAAATAATTATGGTAGCTGGCCTGTGCCTGTTAAGGTTACTGTCTTGCTATTTATGGTTGCTGTTATCGCCTTTTTAACTTGGTTTTTGCCGATTAGTACCAAACGTGATGAGATTGCCGCTGCGGAAGCTGAGCAGCAAACCTTGCTCGATCAATATCGCCAAAAAGAATCCAAAGCACGTCATCTAAAAGAATATCAGGCGCAAGTATCAAAAATGCAGTCTGATTTTAAAGAACTGCTCAATCAATTACCCAAAGACACCCGTATTTCTGACCTAGTGGATGGGATAAATATGGTTGGTGTGGGCAGTAACATTAAATTTCAGGATATCAAAGTTGAACCCGAAGTCTCCCAAGAATTCTTTATTGAGCAGCCAATTCGTATTGCCGCTTTAGGAGACTATCACCAATTTGGGTCATTCATTAGTGGTCTAGCTAAATTACCTCGCATTATTACCCTGCATGACTTTGAGGTCACCAACCCTAGTCCTAGCCTAGACAAGCTACCAGAAACCAATCTTGTTTTGAACGTTAAAACTTATCGTTCAAAAGAGTTAACTGAAGAAGAATTAAAGAAGGCACAAAAAGATAATCAAAAAAATTCAGCGGGACCTGACAATAAGGAAGCGAATAATGGCAATTAATAAAAAACCGCTCTCTATTTGCTTAGCCCTATTAGCCCTGTTATCTGGCTGTACCGACCGTGTTGGTTTGGCAGAGCAACAAATGCAGGACATCCGTAACCAGCCTGCGCAACCGGTAAAGCCACCGCCGACACCCGAAGTGGTACAGGAGTTTAATTACAGCGCTTCACCGCTGCGTAGTCCATTTATGCCACCCAGTTTAATGCTGCAAGCCAATCAAGTACAGCAAATGAAAGGGGTCAGACCCGATGTGACCCGACTCAAAGAGCCACTTGAACAATTTGAGTTGAATGAGCTTACCTATAAAGGTACGATGGTGTCATCATCTGGCGAGGTGTATGGTCTTGTGCAACGCCCAGATGGGGGGATTGCCAGTGTCAAAGTGGGTAATTATATGGGTAAAAATGAGGGGCGTATTGCAGAGATTACGCCAACCCAAATTAACTTAATTGAAATCATACCAGACAGTCGTGTCGGCTATGTCGAAAAAGCAAACTCAATTGTTGCCGCAGTTAGTCAATAAAACAAAGGGATAATTCAATGAATTTTAATGCCTATCCATTTCGAACTTCAACGTCTAAGCTTGCGGTAGCGATGAGTGCGATGTTAGTATCTAGCAGTGTGTTTGCAGCTGATACCATTAGAAATATCTCGGTTACCACGCCGAGCGCTGTGCTAACAGAACTCAATATCGACTTCGCTAACAGTGCTGTGACGCCGACGGCTTATGAACTTGCCTCACCCACACGACTGGTGTTGGATTTTCCCAATGTGAATAATCAAATTTCATCACGGATGCAAACTTATAACAAAGGCTATGTCAACAATGTCACAACGCTGACCAATGACAGTATGACACGTATGATTATTGAGTTGTCAAATCAAGCGACCTTTAGTACACGTGTGATTAATAATCGCCTGGTAGTATCAATGCAGCCGAAAACCACAGCAGCTACCAATCCAGCTATCGTTACACCTGTGGTGACTACAGCGGCCGTTGTGAGTCAGCCCGCGGTGGTAACGCCTGCTGCCGTAGTGACTGAAGCTGCGCCTGTGATTGCTACACCGCCACCTGTGGTCGTGCAAACGCCGCCACCTGTTGCCGTCGTGACCCAAACACCAAAAGTCGCCCCACCCGCCAATACCATGGTAGTCAAAGTCAATCCTTTATTAAATCCTGCTGCCGCCGTTGTTCAACAATACAACTATGATGGCCTAGCGGCGATTAATTTTAATGGCACCTCGAACGGCGGCGGTAATGTTAGCATTAATTTGGTGAATGACAGCATCCCTGTGGATGTGCAGCGCATGGGTGATGAGTTAGTCATTCGTCTGACAGGCGCTACCATTCCCAGTCGCCTGCAAAAACAAATGACCGTAGGTAATGGCTTGGTGCGTGATGTTATCGCAACCAACCAAGGACGCAATGGCGTGATTCGCGTTGCCATGACAGGCGATTATGACTATAAAGCCTTTCAAACAGGCAATCAGCTAAATATCAATATCGATCCCCCCAAACGTATGCGCGAGCCGACCATTGAAGAACGTACCTATAGTGGGGCACCTTTATCACTAGAGTTTCAAGATGTCAGCGTGCGGACGATTTTAGAAGTGTTGGCACAACATACCAATACCAATATTGTTGCCAGTGACAGCGTCAGTGGTAATATTACCTTGCGTCTGATTAACGTGCCTTGGGATCAAGCCTTAGATATTATCCTAAAAAGTAAAAATTTGGATAAACGGGTTAATGGTAATGTAATTTGGGTGGCACCCGCGGCAGAACTTGCCAAACAAGAAGCCGATGAGTTAAAAGCGCAACAAGAGAAAAAAGTATTAGATCCACTGCGTACCGAATATATCCGACTCAACTATGCCAAAGCAGAAAATGTACGAACACTGATTGAAGCAGGTAGAGCAACATCCGATCGCTCTAGTGGCAATACCTCACTGTTAACAGACAGAGGTACAGTCACAATCGATACCCGAACTAACACCTTGATTGTTAAAGACACCGCTGAAACCATCAGCAACATCCGTGATTTGATTAGTAAAATCGATATCGCTGTCAAACAAGTAATGATTGAAGCCCGCATTGTGAGTGCGACAGACACCTTTAGCAAAGAACTTGGGGTAAAATGGGGTATTTTATCGCAAGGCGTGCACAGTAATCGTAATTTATTAGTGGGTGGTTCTGAGCAGACCATATGGGATCTTAAGAAATATAGTATGCAATCAATGACCGTAAATGGGCAAACTGTTGATTATCCTTCATACACTATTACACGACCTGATAACCTTAGTGTTAATCTAGGTGCAGCTAACCCTGCAGGACAAATTGCGTTTGGCCTGCTGAGCATTTCAGATTTACTATTAGATTTAGAATTGTCAGCCATGCAAGCGGATAATAAGGGTGAAGTCATCTCCAGTCCAAAAGTGCTAACCGCCGACAAACAAACCGCCAAAATCATGTCAGGCACACAAATTCCTTATCAAGAAGCCTCTGCCAGTGGGGCGACCTCAACGAGCTTTATCGAAGCGGCATTGAGTCTTGAAGTGACCCCTAATATCACCCCTGAAGGTCGTATTGGCATGGATTTGAGTATTGAAAATGGTTCACCAACTATCGTCAATGGTGCGACAGCGGTTTCTAAAGATTCGATTAAAACCAATGTGGTCGTCGATGATGGTCAAACGGTTGTGCTCGGTGGCGTGTTTAAAAATACCTTAGGTAACGATGTGACTAAAATCCCTTTCTTAGGCGATTTACCTTATGTTGATCGCTTCTTTAAACGCACCTCAAAAACCAACAACAAGCAAGAATTATTGATTTTTGTGACCCCAAAATTGGTGAATGACACGGGCCGTGTTAATTAATTTACTCCCTAATAGAGCTGTTGTATAACAAAATAGTCTTATAGCGCATTGCCACAAATCACAGTATAATGTTTTCAATATATTATAGAGTGATTTGTGGTTTTTTTATGGAGTGTAATCAACCTAAGCCGTTAATTATTTTGATTGGTCCGATGGGTGCGGGTAAGACCACAATTGGTAAATTGTTGGCGCAGCAACTTGGGTTTACGTTTTATGACAGTGATCAGGAAATAGAACGCGTCTCAGGTGCCAGTATTAGCTGGATTTTTGAAAAAGAGGGTGAAGTAGGGTTTCGTCAACGCGAAACACGTGTGCTTGATAAACTAACCCAGCTCGATCATATCGTACTAGCCACAGGCGGTGGGGCAGTTACTATCGCTGAAAATCACCATTTTTTAAAACGTGGTATAATTATCTATTTGCGAGCAGAAGTTGACATTCAGTATGAACGCACTTGTCGTGACCGCAACCGTCCGTTATTACAAATAGACAATCCTAAGCAAAAGTTAACCGAACTTTTTTGTAAACGTGACCCAATTTATCAGCAGCTTGCCGACATCACCATTGTTACGGGTCACAGTTCCCCAAAAAAAATGGTGCATGACATTTTGCTGCAATTGCAAGACGCCAATATAACCGTCTAAATGTAGCACTCTCGATATGACAAACTAATTGATGACAACCTGCTAGATGCCAAAAAATAACATTGATATGAGTACTGCCATGCGCCGTGAGTTAATTGTCCATACACGTTCACACGACTATCCCATTTTTATTGGGGAAAATCTCATCGAAACCTTTGATTTTGCTGACTATATTGGTGGCAAACAAATATTGGTTGTCACCAATGAGACAGTTGCACCCCTATATCTTGATAAACTCGTCGCACGTTTGCCTGCCGATAAACTCATTAAGACTTGTATTTTACCTGATGGTGAGCAGTATAAAACCCAGCAAAGCATTGATCGTATTTATGATCAGTTGATGGAAAATCACTTTAACCGTGACTGTACGCTGATTGCCCTTGGTGGTGGCGTCATTGGTGATATGGTGGGTTTTGCGGCAGCAAGTTTTATGCGCGGTGTGAATTTTATCCAAATTCCCACAACGTTGTTATCGCAAGTGGATTCTAGCGTCGGCGGCAAAACAGGCATCAATCATCGCTTGGGCAAAAATATGATTGGCGCGTTTTGGCAGCCGCGTCTTGTTTTGGCAGATATGACCACCTTAAAAACCTTGCCACCGCGTGAATTATCAGCAGGGTTAGCAGAAATTATCAAATACGCGTTAATCGGCGATGTGGCGTTTTTGGCTTGGCTTGAAACCCATATAACGTCGTTACGCGCGCTCGATTTGAATTTGTTAGCCCAAGCTGTACTGATTTCTTGCCAGCATAAAGCAGATATTGTGGCGCAAGATGAGTTTGAAGCCAATACACGCGCGCTACTTAATTTTGGTCATACCTTTGGGCATGTGATTGAAACGCATGAAGGTTATGGCAATTGGCTGCATGGTGAAGCAGTCGCGGTAGGTATGATTCAAGCGATGCAGTTGTCACAAAAACAAGGTTGGCTTAGCGCGGATGATGTTGACAGAGCTAGCTCTTTAATCGCTCGTGCTGATTTACCCACCCATCCACCAGTCATTGAGGTCAATACGGCACTGGATTTGATGGGGCATGATAAAAAAGTCAAATCCGGCAAAATTCGTCTAGTATTACTAGAAAAATTGGGACAAGCGGTATTGACGTCAGCGTATGATCCAGCGTTACTGACAGACGTGCTGGCTTTGACTGAAAAAGCTAATTGATATAAATTTTATAGATGGGTTAAAGCGTCATATCGGGCATTAACCTTACCTCAGACAGAAGGTTGTTTTATGGTGCATTCTTTATCTACGCTGTATCGTTCATGGGCATTTAAAGTGACCACTTGGCTGATTTTAGCGGCGATTGCAGGCGGCTTGACGGTCATGGTGTGGATTGCCTCTGCGGTAAAGCCTGCCAAAAGTGCGGTGAAAGCGGCGAGCAATGCCAATCAAAATCAAGATCCCACCGCGCTACTATTGGCAAAACCACCTGAAGAGCTCAATAAAGAAGTGAGACCCATCAAATTTGATGCGGTCATTCGTGATATGCGCAACTATCCCAAAGAATTTAAGGATAGTCGCTTTATCAAGGCCAATAATGGTAAATGGACAGTTCAAGTCATGAACGTGGTGGAGCACGAAGTGGTCACCGATTACCTAAATAGCCGTGACGATCGTGATAAATTTAATTATTTTCGTATCGTCGATGCCCATAACCAAAAACGCTTTGTTGTCACCTATGGCGTATTTAACTCAGTACAAGAAGCGGTTGGCGCGGCTAAAGTAGTGAATTTTAATTTACCAAAAGAGGTCAAAGCATTTCCTGAAGAATTTAAAATGTATGCCCCACAAATGGATGAGTATGAAGTCGCGCCGCCCCTTCGTGATGTCGGTAAGACAGCTGCGCGGGAAGTCAAACTAAACGCCACACCAAAATTATTGCCTGCGCCAAAAGCCAAAGTTGAACGACAACCACAAGCTGCGACCCCCACAGCAGCAGAACCCAAACGCGTAGCACCAAAAACCAGCATTGAAAAGTCAGTCAATCCGCAAGAGACCCTTTCTATCCAAGAAGGTAAAGTGATTGCTGAAAGCAACAGTAACGACTCAAATACCACCCGTTTAGAACCAAAAGTTATCAATAGCAAGAATGATAATGCTGATGTTAAACCCAAACAAACCCATAGCAAGCCGGCTGAAGAAAAGCCAAAATCCAAAGATGCCTCAAAGGATAGCATGGGCGAGTTAATCAAGCAGAAGTCCCAAGCTAACTAGTGAGGTTAGACGGGTTGGTTAGTTTTGGAATTCAAATAACAGTGGATTTTTTTACCCTTTTTCGTTAATATAACGAAGGGTATCATTTTGATTTCTTATGGTATATATAGATAACGAACATGACGGTTATCTATTCCAATCTTTTATGATTCAATAGCAAACATTGCACATATTTATAGTATGCCCATTTCTTTGCTACCAGCTTGTTAAGGGAACACGCTTATGTCTTCAAATCAGTATTCAGATCAGCATAATCTTTACCAACCCGATGTGTTCAAAGACAACTGTGGGTTTGGTTTGATTGCGCATACCCATGGTGAAGCTAGTCATGACTTAGTGCAAACAGCGATTCATAGTTTAAGCTGTATGACCCACCGCGGTGGCGTGGCAGCCGATGGTAAGACAGGCGATGGTTGTGGTCTATTGATTGCGACGCCCAAGGTATTCTTTAAAAAAATCGCATCAGACAACGGCTTTACTCTAAACGAAATTTTTGCCGTCGGTACGGTATTTGTTAACCTTGATAAAGCATTAGCACAGCATAGCCAAGATACACTAAGCCAAGCGATTGAAGCACAAGGTTTGCTAGTCGCTGGCTGGCGTGATGTGCCGGTTGATTTAAGTATCGTCGGTGACATTGCCCGTGAATCACTCCCAGGCTTTAAACAAATTTTAGTTAATTGCCCAATCAATATGGACGAGGCAACCTTTAACCGTAAATTATTCGTTGCACGCCGCAAAGCAGAAATCGAACTGAAAGATGACCCATTATTTTATGTGACGTCATTGACCTCACAAGTGGTTATCTATAAAGGCTTGGTCATGCCTGCCGATTTACCCGCGTTCTTCTTGGATTTACAAGACGAACGTTTGGCGTCACACATTGTGGTATTCCACCAACGTTTCTCAACCAATACCCTGCCAAGATGGCCACTAGCCCAGCCTTTTCGCTATCTTGCCCACAATGGTGAATTAAACACGATTGATGGTAACCGTGACTGGGCGGTCGCTCGTACGCCAAAATTTGTCACCGATTTGATTCCAGAGCTGCAACAATTACAGCCACTCGTCAACCGTGTGGGCTCTGACTCATCAAGCTTAGACAATATGCTTGAGGTACTGGTGTCAGGGGGTATGGATTTATTCCGTGCGCTTTCTATCCTTGTGCCGCCAGCATGGCAAAATGTTGACACGATGGACATGGATTTACGCGCGTTTTATGAGTTTTATTCGCAGCACATGGAAGCGTGGGATGGCCCAGCCGGTCTAGTCATCCAAGATGGTCGCTATGCGGTTTGTATGCTAGACCGCAATGGTTTACGTCCATCACGGTGGGTGACTACCAAAAATGGCTATATTACCGTGGCTTCAGAAATCGGTACTTGGGATTATCAGCCTGAAGACGTGATTGCTAAAGGTCGTGTCGGACCCGGTCAAATGCTAGTGATTGACACCGAAACTGGTAACATCATGGACACCAAAGCAGTGGGTCGCCAGCTGAAAAAAGCCCACCCATATCGGCTATGGTTACGGGAAAATGCGGTACGTCTACGGGATGATGAACAGCTAGAAGAAAAAGCTTACGAGCAACGTGAAACAGGCGAGAATCTATTAGCGCTGCAAAAAATGTTTCATATCACCAATGAAGAACGCACAGAAATCATTCGTCCTTCAGCCGAAAACGGTCAAGAAGCCGTTGGTTCAATGGGCGATGACACTCCGATGGCGGTACTGTCAAAACAAGTTCGTCACGTGGCTGATTTCTTCCGTCAACAATTTGCCCAGGTTACCAATCCACCAATCGATCCTCTGCGCGAAGCGATTGTGATGTCATTGGAAACTTGTTTGGGTAGCGAAAAAAATATTTTTGAACCCACGCCAGACCATGCCAACCGTATCGTGTTGTCATCGCCTGTGTTGTCATCGAGCAAAATGATGCAACTACGCAGCGTCACAAAACCAGGTTTTGAAATTGAAACCATTGATTTAAATTATGATGAATCAATGGCGTTAGACGATGCCATCAAACATATCTGTGAGCAAGCTGCCCAAGCGGTACGTGCAGGTAAAGTACTGATTGTATTATCTGACCGCAATATTGAAAAAGGTAAAGTACCTGCCAATGCCATTATGGTGACAGGTGCGGTGCATCATCACTTGATTAATGTGGGTTTACGCGCAGATGCCAACTTAATCATCGAAACAGGTTTGGTACGTGATTCGCACCAATTAGCGGTCTTGTTAGGGTTTGGTGCTACCGCGGTTTATCCCTACTTGGCTTACAATGTGATTGCAGACTTGGTCGACAAAGGCGACTTGCTTGGTGATCCGCTTTACGCCAAAAATAACTTCCGCAAAAGCTTGGATAAAGGCTTATTAAAAATCCTATCAAAAATGGGTATTTCTACCGTTTCTTCTTACCGCGGCGCGCAATTGTTTGAAGCCGTGGGTTTATCAGAAGAAGTGGTTGAGCTTTGCTTTACTGGGGTTGAAAGCCGTATCTCAGGTGCTACGTTTGAAGATTTGGCGATCGACCAACAAATCTTGGCAAAAAATGCCTTTACCAAACGTGTACCGCTTGACCAAGGCGGCTTGTTAAAATTCGTCTTTAATAAAGAATACCACGCCTTCAACCCCGATGTGATTCAAGCGCTACATAAAGCGGTACGCACGGGCGACTACGATAACTACAAAGAATATGCGTCGATTGTCAACAGCCGTCCTGTAGCGACGTTACGTGATTTGTTGCAGTTAGATACCAGTAAATCCATCAGTGTTGATGACGTTGAGCCTATTGAACAAATCCTAAAACGCTTTGACTCAGCAGGTATGTCATTAGGCGCCTTGTCACCAGAGGCACACGAGGCGATTGCAACCGCGATGAACACCATTGGCGGACGTTCAAACTCGGGTGAGGGCGGTGAAGATCCCACGCGTTATGGCACGATTCGTAACTCAAAAATCAAACAAGTCGCCTCAGGTCGTTTCGGGGTCACACCGGCTTACTTGCGTTCTGCCGAAGTCATGCAGATTAAAATCGCGCAGGGGGCAAAACCCGGTGAAGGCGGTCAGTTACCCGGTGGTAAAGTAAATAGCTTAATTGCGCGTTTGCGTTACTCAGTGCCAGGTGTGACCTTGATTTCACCACCGCCACATCATGATATTTATTCGATTGAAGACTTGGCGCAGCTAATTTTTGACTTAAAACAAGTCAATCCAAACGCGCTTGTGTCAGTCAAATTGGTGTCGCGCCCAGGCGTAGGTACCATTGCAACGGGTGTGGCAAAAGCGTATGCCGACTTGATTACCATTTCAGGGTATGATGGTGGTACCGCAGCGTCTCCTTTGTCATCAATTCACTATGCAGGTTCGCCTTGGGAATTGGGCTTATCTGAAGCGCACCAATCGCTTCGTGTCAACGGGTTACGTCATAAAGTACGCGTGCAAACAGATGGTGGTTTAAAAACGGGTTTAGACGTAGTAAAAGCAGCAATACTGGGAGCGGAAAGCTTTGGTTTTGGTACCACGCCGATGATTGCGGTGGGCTGTAAATACCTGCGTATCTGTCACCTAAACAACTGCCCAACGGGTGTGGCAACGCAAAAATCAGAACTGCGCGATGAGCATTTCATCGGTGAAGCCGAAATGCTGATTAATTTCTTTAGATTTGTGGCACAAGAAACCCGTGAATGGTTGGCGGCATTGGGCGTGCGTTCAATGGAAGAGCTTGTGGGTCGCACCGACTTACTATCAGTCATGTCAGGCACCACCAACAAGCAACAACACCTAAACTTAGCGCCTTTATTATTTACCCATAGCAAAGGCGATGGCAGACCACAAACCTGCCAAGTTGAGCGCAATGAGCCATTTGACAAAGGCTTGCTCGCTGAGCAAATGGTTATCGATATGATGGATACCATCAAATCAGCCAAAGGCGGTGACTTTAGCTATCGTATTGGCAACTGTGACCGTTCTATCGGTGCGCGTATCTCAGGGGAGATTGCTGCGCTGCATGGCAATAATGGTATGGCAAGCGCGCCAATTAACTTACACTTAACCGGCACTGCGGGTCAAAGTTTAGGTGTGTGGAATGCAGGCGGCTTAAACATTAAGCTTGAAGGGGATGCCAACGACTACGTAGGTAAAGGCATGGCAGGGGGTGAAATCGTGATTTACCCACCAAAAGGTTCGACTTTTGCTAGCCAGCAAACTGCTATCATCGGTAACACCTGCTTGTATGGTGCCACAAGCGGTCATCTGTATGCGGCAGGTACTGCAGGTGAACGTTTTGCGGTTCGTAATTCAGGTTGTTTTGCGGTGGTTGAAGGTACCGGCGACCACTGCTGTGAATACATGACAGGTGGTGTGGTGACGGTTTTGGGTAAAACAGGGCTAAACTTCGGTGCTGGTATGACAGGCGGTTTTGCTTATGTGCTTGACTTAGATGGCGATTTCTTTGACCGTTGTAACCATGAGCTTATCGATATGCATCGTATCTCAAGTGAGCAAACAGAGAATCACCGTATCAACTTGATGTCGATTATCAAAACACACGTGGCAAAAACAGGTAGCCAATGGGGTCAAACCATCCTTGACGACTTTGAGCATTATGTTCGTAAGTTCTATTTGGTCAAACCAAAAGCCGCGAACATTACTTCGCTACTAAAAACGACCATGGCAGACCCACAATAAGCGATTGTGTAGCATAATTTGATGATATTGGATTGCTAAAGGTAGCGCGTGACAAGCGCTCTACCTTTAACTTAAATTTTAAAAGTTCGCTGTCAAGCAGGTCGGTATACAGTGAATCGCTGGATACCACTCACTTAGGAGCATTGCTTTAGGAGCATTGGGGCATGGCAAAACGATTACACAACGATTTTCAGTTTTTAGACGTCGCACGTGTCGACCCTTCAAAAAAAGACATTAATACCCGTACTCACGAGTTTGTTGAGATTTACTATCCATTTGAGCAAGACAAGGTGACTGACCAAGCGCACCGCTGTCTTGAATGTGGTAACCCTTACTGTGAATGGAAATGTCCCGTTCATAACTACATTCCAAACTGGTTAAAACTGGCTACCGAAGGTCATATTTTCCAAGCGGCAGATTTATGCCACCAAACCAACACGTTGCCAGAAGTCTGTGGGCGAGTATGCCCTCAAGACCGTCTGTGTGAAGGGGCTTGTACCCTTAATGACGGCTTTGGGGCGGTCACCATTGGGAATGTGGAAAAATACATCACCGATACTGCGTTTGCGCTAGGCTGGCGTCCAGATATGAGCGGTGTGACTTGGACGGATAAAAAGGTCGCGGTGATTGGCGCAGGTCCTGCGGGTCTTGGCTGTGCTGACATATTAGTACGTAATGGCGTCAAACCTGTGGTATTTGACAAACGCCCTGAAATTGGTGGACTACTGACCTTTGGTATTCCAGAATTTAAAATGGAAAAAAATGTCATGCGTCGTCGCCGCGAAGTCTTCGAAAGCATGGGCATTGAATTTCGTTTAAATACCGAGATCGGTAGAGATGTCACCATTGATGAGTTACTCTCTGAGTATGACGCGGTGTTTATGGGTATGGGTACCTATACCTATATGCGTGGCGGTTATGCCGGTGAAGAGTTATCTGGCGTGTATGATGCGCTTGATTTTTTAATCGCAAACGTCAACCGCTGCCAAGGTTGGGAAACGAACCCACAAGAGTACATCGACTTACAAGGTAAAAAAGTGGTCGTCCTTGGCGGTGGTGATACCGCGATGGACTGTAACCGTACCAGTATCCGCCAAGGTGCAACTTCTGTAACTTGTGCCTACCGCCGTGATGAAGAGAATATGCCAGGCTCACGCCGTGAAGTGCGTAACGCGCGTGAAGAAGGCGTACAGTTTTTATTTAACCGTCAGCCGATTGAAATTATCGGTTTAAACGGTAAAGTAACCGGCGTTAAAGTAGTGACCACTAAACTTGGCGAACCTGATAACCGTGGTCGCCGTAGCCCAGAGCCTATTCCTAATTCAGAAGAAATCTTGCCAGCCGATGCGGTGATTATGGCATTTGGTTTCCGTACTAGCCCTGCTGATTGGTTTACCACCCAAGGCATTGAGATGGATAATAGCGGACGGGTGATTGCGCCTGAATTACAAACCTATAAGTACCAAACTAAGAATCCAAAAATCTTCGCAGGTGGCGATATGGTACGTGGTTCAGACTTGGTGGTAACCGCGATTTGGGAAGGTCGTGAGGCCGCTAAAGGTATCCTAGATTACCTAGATGTTTAAGCGTGAACCTTCTTTAGCTAAGAATTGCTGTTAATTACGCCAAAAAAACCCAATATTGATTGGGTTTTTTTACAGGTAAATTTCGGTGCGTTTTTGTCCACTTTGGGCTATTATGTCGCATAAATTCATCATACTACTAGGTCAATGACATGCCATTTGCGCAGCATTTTCGTCCCGCTACTTGGGCAATATTACGATGTCAACATGCCAATCTTTATCAAATCGATGAGCAGCTGTTTCGTAGTGAGCAGCTGACGCCCGATGATATCGGTATTATCCAGCACTACGGCATCAATACCATTATCAATTTACGATTTTTTGATCGCGATGATAACGAAGAAAATTTAGCCAACTTACCGCTAACCTTTATCAATCACCCATTGATGACTTGGGCGATCAAGCCGCAGCAACTTGCTGAAATTTTGTATGATATTTTGTGGCACCAAGCTTGTGGTGACAAGGTGCTCGTGCATTGTTATCATGGCTCAGATCGCACGGGTATTACCGTTGCTATGTATCGCATTTTGGTACAAAACTGGACGATTGAACATGCCAAAATAGAAATGCAGGACGGCGGGTATGGCTTTCACTGGATTTGGATTAATATCAGCAATTTATTGACCGAGAAAAAAGTGCAAGAAGTGCAACACGCTTTGTTAGCGCTACAACGCCAAAAGCCTATTATTAGCCAACCTTAAAACTCATCAAGCGACATTAACTCTGGATAGCCTGTGAATATCAAACGACTGTTAGGTGAAACCATTATCTATGGTATCGGTGCGATTTTACCCCGTGTCATTACCTTTTTACTCAATCCGTTGTATATCAATTACATCGATAAAGAAGCCTTTGCTATCTTTACCAGCCTATATGCCTGGATTGCTTTTATCAATATTGTGCTCACTTTTGGTTTTGAAACATCTTATTTTCGCTTTTCAGGAGAAGATAAAACAGGCGCCGCCGAAAAAAATGTGTTTAGCACGGCGTTTTGGTTTATTGCCATGTTGGCAGGCGGTTTTTTGGTCATGGTGTTGCTATTTAGCAATCCGTTATCAATTCTGATGGATTATGGCAGTCATCCTGAATTTTTGCGCTGGTTTGCTTGGATTGCGTTTTTTGATGCGATTTGTACCATTCCGTTTGCTTGGCTACGTTATCACAACCAGCCTGTGAAATATTCGGTGGTGCGGGTAGTGTCGATTTTGATACAAACTGTGGTGGTTATTGCGCTATTTCGCTTTGTGCCTATTGAGGCTGCCAAAAGTTTCGGTTTGACCGAGCAAGTGGCGTATCCGTTTTTTGCCAATTTAGTTGCCAGTCTCGCTACTTTTATGATGCTGTTTCCGATTATCAAAAAAGTACGCTTACATTTTGATAAAGCCTTGTTCAAACGTATGATTCGTTATTCTTATCCGGTCATGCTGGCAGGGTTGGCATTTATGGTGAATGAAAACTTCGATAAAATCATTCAATATTATATGATTGATAAAGGCGATGCGGGGGCATACGGTGGCTGCTACAAATTGGCGGTGTTAATGACTTTGTTTGTGACCGCGTATCGGATGGGGATTGAGCCGTTTTTATTCAAACAAATGCACCATGCCAATGCCAAACATACTTATGCCATGATGACAGAGTACTTTGCTTTATTTGCATCGGTGGTGGCGCTTGGAATTATTGCCAATATTTCATGGCTCAAACGGTTATTTATCACCGATCCCAGTTATTGGACAGCGATTAATATCGTGCCGATTATCGTCATTGCGAACCTATGTTTTGGGATTTATTACAACCTATCAACTTGGTATAAGGTAACTGACCGTACTGGGATTGGCTCAGCCATCTCGTGGTTTGGGGCGGGACTGACTATTTTGCTACATATGCTGTTTTTAAAGCAGTATGGCTTTATGGTGTCGGCGTGGGTGACGCTTTTTGTTTATTTCCTCATGATGATAGTATCGTACGCACTTGGACAGCATTTTTATCCGATACCTTACCAAACCAAAAAAATCGTTTTCTTTTTGGGTACGCTGATGCTGTTTAGCGTGATAATCGTCAGTGCTTTTCAAATGAATTTTTGGTTATCCAATACCTTATTACTGGTCTATATTGGCTTAATCGGCTATAGCGAGCGCGCGTTGTTAAAACGTTTGGTAAAAGCAAAAGCGTCATGATTGAGCCTTAATAAGATTTTAATGGGTCTCAGTATTTAATTTAGCCAAATTACCCTTATATCATTTACTAGTCGCAATTGATTCACCTTGCGCAAAAAAGTTTGCTATAGTAACAGCAGGAGAATCAATGAATTGCTACTTACCTGTGATAGACATGGGTAAATCATCTCATGAGAAGGAGTTTTTCATGCAACAATCAAGTACGCCACAAGCAACTACCCAGCTAGCCAATCCTCTATTAGCGAATAATGAGCAATTGGTAGCAGTGTCTGCCAAAGATATTGTCAAACAACATCTCGATAAGCTCGGTATACCCCAAGATATTCAGATTGACGATGCCGAATTTGCAGAAAAAAAACAGCGCATTGCTGATTTGTTACAACAGCATAATGCCACGTTGATTGCTCACTATTACACTGACCCAAAAATCCAAGCAATTGCCGAAGCCACAGGCGGTATCGTGTCGGATAGTTTAGAGATGGCAAGGTTTGGGCGTGATAGTGATGCCGATGTGCTGATTGTTGCAGGCGTTAAATTCATGGGCGAGACTGCTAAAATTCTAAGCCCCGCAAAAACCGTATTAATGCCAACGCTAGAAGCCACTTGCTCACTAGATTTGGGTTGTCCGATTGAAGACTTTAGCGCGTTTTGTGACCAACACCCTGACCGTACTGTGGTGGTGTATGCCAATACCTCAGCGGCTGTTAAAGCGCGGGCAGATTGGGTGGTGACATCGAGTATCGCGGTTGAGCTCATTGACCATCTAGACAGCCAAGGTGAAAAAATCATTTGGGCACCTGACCAGCATTTGGGACGTTATATTCAGCAAAAAGTGGGCGCAGATATGCTACTGTGGGATGGTGCTTGTATCGTGCATGAAGAGTTCCGTAGCCGTAGCCTAAAAACCATGAAAGAGATGTACCCCGATGCGGCGGTGCTAGTGCACCCAGAATCACCGATTGAGATGACCCAAATGGCAGATGCCGTGGGTAGCACCAGTCAGCTGATTAAAGCGGCGCAAACCCTACCGCACAAGATGTTCATCGTCGCCACGGATCGCGGTATTTTTTATAAAATGCAGCAAGCGGCGCCAGATAAGGTGTTTATCGAAGCGCCGACGCGTGGCGAAGGTGCAACCTGTCGTTCATGTGCGCACTGCCCGTGGATGGCGATGAATGATTTAGACCAAATCATCCATGCACTGGAGAAAGTAGGCACGCCTGACGCCGTACCGCATGAGATTTTTGTTGATGCGCAGCTAATCGAACAAGCTAAAAAACCCCTAGATCGAATGCTCGCGTTTGGCGCCACACTCAAAAGATAGGCATTAACAATCATAACCTGTTTTTAAAATATTGAAAAAAGTCGTTGACAGCCTAACTAACTTGCTTTAATATACGCACCACTTAGCGATGATAGCCTTTAAGCTCACTATTGCTAAGATATTGAAGTAACAATTAAAGCCTAGTTAGGCAATCGGAGTGTAGCACAGCTTGGTAGTGCACCTGGTTTGGGACCAGGGGGTCGAAGGTTCGAATCCTTTCACTCCGACCATTCATTCTTTAAACTTACCCAAGTTGAAAAGATGAATCAAGAGCCGAGCAGGCTTTTTTTATGCGCCTGTAGCTCAGTTGGATAGAGCACCCGCCTTCTAAGTGGGTGGTCACAGGTTCGAATCCTGTCAGGCGCGCATTTTGCTAGTCTGTAAAACCTACCTTATGGCGGATGTAGCTCAGTTGGTAGAGCCCCGGGTTGTGATCTCGGTTGTCGTGGGTTCGAGTCCCATCATTCGCCCCATATTCTAAAAAAGTCCTTAATTAATTAAATTAAGGGCTTTTTTTATGTCAGTTTAATTTTCATTATTTGCAAATTTGTTATCAAAACCCAACGGTTTTGCCACATCTTTTTATGGTGAACCATTATCTATTTTATATACTAGGGTTATTATCATAATATTCCAGTCTCAAGCGCTAGAATTGACTATTCACAACTCATAGAATGAAACGGAGTCAGATAATGAATATTACCCAAAGCAAATCTCTGTGTCATCAATTTGCTATCACTAGTTGTGCTGTCAGTGCTTTATGTTTTGTAAATCCAGTTCAAGCCGCTACAACGCTGCCAAAATCCCCTTGGCAATCGCATGCATCACTCAAAAGTAGCCAAGTTAGCCCAATTTACCACCAGCAATGGCGACAATCCGATTATAAATATTGCCCAATTTTAGCCATTGCTAATCATTCATCAGTGAATATCAAAACTGCGCAATCACGCGCTGCCAATTTTTCAGGTGGCTTTGCGGTGGCGTATGATTTAAAGAACTATAAAGGCAGGCCTTTGCGCAGTGCTTATGGCGTAGCCAATGCCGGTACGACGTCTAAGCGTGACTTGTATCAGGGCTGGGCATATCGTAAAAACTATGCCGATGGCAGTTATGTGACGCTTGGGCGAGAGGGCAATAACCCACAGGGTAAAATGCTGGCTTACCTCGTGCTTGACAATGGCTGTTTTTATAACATCTGGAGTCAGTTAAGTAGTGAGCATCTGCAAAAAATGATAGGTCAACTACGCTATGTCAATTGATGAATCAAAATATAGCTAAAAAAATAGCTATGAAAAAGTAGCCATAAAAAAAGCAACGTTGCCGCGTTGCTTTTTTTTGAAAGGTACTTTTTTTCGAATTTGTTTTTTTAAAGTTGCTCGTTTCAAATTTTCTTGTTTTAAGCAAATTCATGCAAAGAAATTTTCTAGCACTTTACGCTGACTGCTTTGCCAATGTGACCAGTCTTTGGCAGAGTCGGCCAGTGAGCCCCGCCAGCCTTTAATATTACCTTTCATGGTAGATAACCGATGCTGGCTGGCGGTATTGAGTAGTGTCGGCTCTTTTTGCAAACGCTCAAGCGCAACTAAGGCAGCAGGGCGGTCATTACACAATAATCCCATATCGCAGCCTGCCGTTAAGGCAGCCGCAATACGGTCACCTGCATCACCTGCAACATGTGCCGCTTTCATCGATAGGTCATCGGAGAACAATACCCCATTAAATCCTAGTTTGCCACGAATAATCTGTTGTAGCCAAATCGATGAAAACCCCGCAGGTTTGTTATCAACTGTGCTAAATACCACATGAGCGGGCATGAGCGCATCTAGTAGCGGCTTATTGCGAATAAATGGCTGCATATCGTATTGGCGAATCTCATCATAACTGCGCTCATCGGTGGCATCATCCACATGAGAATCCGGGGCAACTGAGCCATGACCAGGAAAATGCTTGCCCGTGGTTGCCATGCCGGCAAGCTTCATGCCACGCATGAATTCAGCAGATAAGGCGGTGATTGCGATGGGATGTACGTGAAACGCGCGATCACCAATCACGCGGCTCACCCCATTGATATCAAGTACAGGCGCAAAACTAAAATCAATCCCAACCGATAGGACTTCGCTTGCCATCAAATAGCCCGCGCAATAAGCAAGATCAAGCGCAGTGATAGGGTCATGCTCAAACCTTTCACCGAGTTTACCCATCGCAGGTAGCGGCGAAAAACCGGCGCGTAAGCGTGCGACACGTCCACCTTCTTGGTCAACCGCAATTAAAATATTGGGTTTGATGGCACGCATACTATCGGTCAGTTCGCGTATTTGCTCAGGGCTTTCTACATTGCGCCCAAACAAAATCACGCCGCCAACTTCAGGTTGGCGTAGCAGTGCTTCATCTGCTGGGCTAAGCGCTGTGCCTTCAATATCGAGCATGAGTTGACCGACTGCTTGCATGCGGTAATCCTTCTGGGTATTGCTTGCCGCCAACTGTTAGGTAAACTTAGTTTTAGGCAGAAAAATTTTGAAAAAACATAGCATACGCTTTTTTTGATAAAAATGCGACTAGCTTACTGGCGATTATTACTGACGGTTGAGCCGTGACGGTGGCGGCAACAAACTGATATCACTCACCCGACAAGGATTGATATCAATGCCGCCGCGGCGTGTGTACCATGCGCGTACCATGAGCGTTTTTGGCGCAAAAGCTTGGGTTAAATCACTAAAAATCTGCTCAACGCATTGTTCATGAAAGCCATTATGCTGACGAAAGCTCAAAATATACTCAAGCAGTCCTGCTCGATCAATCGGTTGGCTATCTATCTGAATCTCCAGTGTTCCCCAATCTGGCTGATTGGTGACAGGGCAGTTTGAGCGCAGTAGATGCGAGTGCAAGATTTGTAACTGGCTATTAGAGGCGCCGTGATTGGCAACGGTCAAGCTTGAAGGATCGACATCACTGACAATGGCGATTTTTTTATCGCTACTATCCAACGCGTTATCAATGCAATCACCCTGTGGCGCGCTGATGGGTAAGCTATTTGCGATGTTCACCCCAAAAATCTCAATCGTCACATCGGTTTTTAGACAAGCCGATAAGTCTTTTTCCACCGTTGCTTTAACGGCTTGTTGATTGTCAAATTCAGTGAAATTTAGGCTATTAAAATAAAGTTTGAGCGATTTTGATTCGACAATGTAGTCTGATGTGGCAGGGATGGCAAGGCGCGCCATTGCCACCTGTGAAATACCGTGCGAATTCAGCCAAGACATCTCAAAAACCTGCCACCAGTCCATGCCGATACTTAAGGCGTCAGCAGGCAGCGCTAGGTTTGCTCGTCCTAATGCGCGGGGAATAGGGTAGAGCATATCGGGGGCGTAGGTTTTTGGGTAGCTGGTGGATTGACCCAAAATACCGTGAGTTTCAAGTGGTTTCATATTTTTTTAATTTAACTTTTAATTTAACTAAGTTATAAACGAACGCGTGAGCCATCTGCTAAAAGATAATACGCAATGCCATAAAATATCGCGGTAAAAATCCCAATCGCCACCAAAGATGACCATACATTGACATCTGAATGACCCAAAATACCATAGCGAAAAGCATTGACCATATAAACAATGGGGTTTAGTAGCGATATATTTTGCCAAAATCCCGATAAATCTTTAAGTGAATAAAACACACCGCCCAAATATGTCAAGGGTGTCAACACAAAACTGGGTACGATGGAAATATCATCAAACGAGCGCGCAAATACCGCATTAATCATACCGCCCAACGAAAATAATGCCGAGGTCATCACCACAGTAAAAATCGTGACAAACGCATGCACCAGTGATAACTGAGTAAAAAACAACGCAAGTACCGTCACAATCGCGCCAATGGTCAACCCCCGAAACAAACCGCCCGCGATAAAACCCAGTAAAATGGTATGTTTAGAAATCGGACTGACCAGCATCTCTTCGATATTACCATGAAACTTGGTGGCAAAAAAACTCGATACCACATTGGAGTAGCTATTGGTAATCACCGACATCATAATCAAGCCAGGCACGATAAACTGCATGTAGGAAACACCGCCCATATCGCCAACCCGAGCGCCAATCATTTTACCAAAGATGATAAAATACAAACTCATGGTGATGGCAGGAGGCAACAGCGTCTGTGGCCAAATGCGAAGAATTCGGCGGATTTCTTTGACTAACAAGGTGTTAAATGCAACCAACTGGTGCTGAAAATCCATGTTAATTCTCCAATTTTTCAGTCAAATTATTTTCAACAATCCCCAAAAACAACTCTTCAAGGCGATTGGCTTTGTTACGCATACTCGCTACCTGAATATTTTGAGCATTTAACTGGGCAAATACATCATTTAAACTGTCGCCTTTTTTGAGCGTGACTTCAAGGGTCAACGGGTCTGGCTGCTTGGTTTTTACCACATTGGTTAAAGCAATTGATGACAGATAAGGTTGCGCCAAATCAAACACAAAGCTTTCCACATCAAGGCTGGTAAGCAAACTTTTCATATCGGTATTGATACGAATTTCACCCTGGTCAAGGATAGCAATGTTTTTACACAGCTGCTCAGCTTCTTCTAAATAATGGGTGGTTAAAATAATGGTCGTACCTTCTTCCGTGTTAATTTGCTGCATAAAATCCCACATCGAGCGGCGCAGTTCAATATCCACCCCTGCAGTCGGCTCATCCAAAATCAGCAGTTTGGGACGGTGCATTAAAGCACGCGCAATCATCAAACGGCGTTTCATGCCGCCAGAGAGCATACGCGCTTTGTCGTCGCGTTTTTCCCAAAGCCCCAATGCTTTAAGGAGTTTTTCGGCACGCGGGCGAGATTCCTTGGCGGGTATACCAAAATAGCCCGCTTGG
The DNA here is from genome assembly GCF_032069585.1 of Moraxella sp. CTOTU48268. Taxonomy (NCBI): domain Bacteria; kingdom Pseudomonadati; phylum Pseudomonadota; class Gammaproteobacteria; order Moraxellales; family Moraxellaceae; genus Moraxella; species Moraxella sp. CTOTU48268. The sequence goes on along the minus strand of NZ_DAMALV010000017.1, from coordinate 1,429 downwards.
GCAATCAAAATATCTTCGATTTTTTCAAACTGCATAAAGTTAAATTCTTGCGGCACCACGCCTAAAAACTGCTTGGCTTTGGCAGGCTGTTTAAGCAAATCTACCCCAAAAATTTCTACCGAGCCTGAGCTGGGTTTAAATAGCGAGCTGATAATACCAATGGTGGTGGATTTACCCGCACCATTGGGACCGAGTAGGGCAAAAAATCCACCTTGGGGTACAGTCAAATCAATGCCTTTGAGTGCGGCAAAACCATTTGGGTAGGTTTTGGTAAGCTGGGTGATTTTTAGAGCAGGGATGGTAGTGTCAAAGTTTGCCATAGCAATGCAGGTTCTGGTTAAAGGTGAGACCTTAATGGGGATGGGTTGGACAGTTTAAAGATTTGAATGAACTAAGTTAAGTTAAATTATATCAATGATACAATTAAAAAAGCCTATCAGTTGATAGGCTTCATCTGGGCTAAAAATGACTATTTGGCTTGAGACACCATATAATCAACCGCGTTGGTCACTTCTACATCTAGCAAATCAGCGTTACCACCTTTGGCTGGCATGGCGTTAAAGCCTTGTAGCGCGTGTTGGTGAAGGGTAGCGGTACCTTTAGCGATACGGGGACCCCAAGCGCCTTTGTCACCAAATTTTGGTGCACCTAACAGACCTGCTGCGTGACAAGTATGGCAAACACCTTCATAAATCACTTTGCCTTCACGTGGGTTGTTAGGATCCGCGGCGCCCAATGCAGCGGCAATAGTGATATCACACTCTTTACCTTCAAAACAAACTTTACCTTGGGGGGCAATACGTGCGATTAGATTTGGATATAATGCAACCAATTTTGCAACTTGAGGTGGGTCTTCAGGTGCTTTTTCTGCTTCCTTTTTTGCGGAGCGGCAGAGGATGCAGGGGCTGAAGCAGTTGCAGTACTTGAGGCTGTCGCGGTACTTGAAGCGCTAGCGGTAGCTGATGCCGCTGCGGGGGCACTGGCTTTATCCTCAGCTTGGCTGACAGCGATACCCGCAAGACTTAGCATAGTAATCGCTGATAACATCACTACTTTTTTCATTCGTCACGTTCTCTCAAACAGGTGAATTAAATTATCGTAATACTTTTAAAACGGACAATATGAGCCATTAGATTGCTCGATTGTATCCGTTGATGCAATATTGATGCGATAAATGTTACATAGATTTATTTTCCATACTATTATAAGGGGAAATTATCTGAAAAAGCTATGCTTATTTGATATGTGCTATCAACTTTGCCGAGCAGTTTTTGGCAGGAATTTTGATGATTTGCTTATTGCACGAAAAGTTTGCTAAAATAGCCCACTGCTTTTTTTCAATGCCAATAAGCGTTCGTAGCTCAACTGGATAGAGTACAGGTCTCCGAAGCCTGTGGCGTGGGTTCGAGTCCCGCCGAGCGCACCATTT
>NZ_DAMALV010000016.1:0-53686 GCF_032069585.1 Moraxella sp. CTOTU48268 | reverse complement strand
ATGGCATTTAGACATCTAGCCACTGTCTTACGCCAAGTGGTTACGCTAAGTGTTAATCCGCTTTATTAAAAATCGGTAACAACAATCAAAGCAAATCATGTGTTAAAATGATTTGCTTTTTATTTAGCTTTTTCTTTCAAAAACATTAGGCACCCTGTATGGCAAATCCGCAAAATTACGATAACCAACCGCTTGAACAGCTCAAAACCTCGGCGCTTGACCGGCGGTTATCGATTGCCAAAGCATCGCTCAATATCGGCAGACGATGGGCGACCAATAATGCCTTTGGATTATTCAAATCAAAGGAAGAAAAAGCGGTACAAAAACAAGCATTTATGCGTGAGCAAGCCCAATATTTGGTGGATGAGCTAGGTAAACTCAAAGGCTCGGTGGTCAAAATCGGTCAAATGTTAGCCCTGTACGGGGAGCATTTTTTGCCCCCCGAAATCACAGAAGCCTTACAAACATTGAACAGTCAGACGACTGCTTTTTCATGGTCAATTATCGAATCAGCGCTACAAACCGAATTGGGCAATAAAATCCATGAATTTGATATCGACCATACCCCAATTGGCACCGCTTCACTTTCGCAAGTACATAGAGCGGTTCATAAAGCCACGGGCGAGCAAGTGGTATTTAAGGTGCAATATCCCAATATCGCTGATGCCGTGGACAGTGATTTGGATTTGTTCCGCAAACTGCTTAAAGTCACCAATGTTGTTCCACAAACCCGCCAACTCGATGATTGGTTTGAAGAAATTCGTGACCTGCTGCATCATGAAGTCAACTACCTTCTCGAAGCAGACACCACTGAGTTATTTTTTCAACGTTTTGCTGGCGATAGTCGTTATGTGGTGCCGCGCATCCTCAAAGCTTATAGCACCGATCGGCTGCTATGTATGACCTATGAAGATGGCGTGTCGATTTTGGATGAGCAAGTATTTGCGCTGCCCCAAGAAAGACGAAATGCGATTGGGCAGGCTTCGATTGAAATTATGCTGCGTGAGATTTTTGAATGGGGGGATATGCAGACCGACCCCAATTTTGGCAACTATCTGATTCGCCTTGCACAGCAGCCTGATACACAGCTTGACCAATTGGTGTTATTAGACTTTGGCGCCATTCGTCAGTTTGATGACAATCTGCTACTTATTGCCCGTAATTTGCTGTTGGCAGGGGTTTTTCACGACCGTAGCAAAATGCGCCAAGCGATTGAACAAGCAGGCAAGCATTTTGAATTCTTTGCTAATCTTAGTGATTCGGTAAAAAATGATATGGTAGAGCTATGTTTGCTTGCCAGTGAACCCTTTAGTTTGCCAAGTCGTAATCCGACCATTCCACCGAATGTACTGGATGTACATGGCAATTATATTTGGGCTGAAAGTGATTTACATAACCGTGTCATTAAGCTTGCCAGCAAATCAGCGACCTCAAAATCCTTTAGCGTGCCGCCTAAAGAGCTGATGTTTATTAGCCGTAAATTCATTGGCGCTTATACCTTTATGACTGTGCTTGATGCCAGAACCAAAGCCCATGATTTGATTGCAAAATTCACCTCAGAAGATTGGACGTAAATTTGCCGTCAATATCACCACGCCCAACTTGATAAAGCGTCAAATTTTGCCTGAGATTTTTACTGTTTTTTCCACGTCAGCCAATTATCAATCACCGCATTGGCGGGATTGATGTTGCTTTGCTCACGCAGCCATTCTGACGTTTGCCGCAAATCTCGCAGCTGCTCGTTATAATTTTTAACTTTTAATGATTGCTGTACCACACGGCAAATATTGTCTGGGTTGGCGTCTTCTTGTAGCAATTCTGGTACGATTTCTCGACCTGCCAAAATATTAGGCAGTGCCACATACGGCACTTTGACCAGCCGTTTTGCCAGCCAAAAGGTCATTTTATTGAGTGAATATACCACCACCATCGGTTTACCCAGTAGCATGGCTTCAAGCGTGGCGGTACCGGATGCAAGCAGTACCAAATCTGACGCCGCCATCACCCGTTGGCTAAAATCCGCTTGTGTTTCATCACAGCTCACTGTGACATGATGGCGCACCTGCGCTGATTGGGCTTCTAGATATTGCTCTACGATAGTCAGTAGATGTTGGTTGACCGTTGGTACGATAAAGCATAGCTTATCATCCATAATCAACAGTTGATGAATGGCTTTGAGCATTTTTGGAAAAATCGCATCGATTTCACTGCGTCTTGAACCTGGCATCACTGCAATGAGATGACTCATCTCAAGCTCGCCCATTTTGACAAAAAACTGATGATAGGTGGGATTATCCCAAATCAACTCACGGCGCAGCTCATCCATAGGCGTTGTAAGCAAATTGTCATCAATGGTCTTGAGAAGTGAATGCCCGACACACACGGCGGGATGATTATGTTTTTGGTACACAGACAACTCAAACGGAAACAAACACAGCACCAAATTGGTCGCGCGTTTGATTTTCTCAATTCGCCCTTCCCGCCATGCCCATATCGATGGGCTGACATATTGCACACAATAAATACCCGCTGATTTTAACCGTTCACCCAATCGCAAATTAAAATCAGGCGCATCAATGCCGACAAAAATATCAATTGCGTTTTGTTTAAACGCTGCCAAAATCTCATCGCGTGCTTTAAACAAATCTGGCAAATGCTTGACCACTTCCACCAAGCCCATCACCGACAGACGAGACATGTCAATCACTGAGTTAAGCCCTTGCGCTTGCATCTGTACGCCGCCCACCCCCACCCAAAAAATGTCATCACGCAAATTATTCATCTGGCGCATAAAGTCTGCACCCAGCGCATCGCCTGAGACCTCGCCTGCTACGATACCAATGACAATCGGCTGAAACTTGGTTTTAGCAACGTTTTGCAGCAAATTCTCTTCACTTAGGTTAAAAGAGCTCGCTTCGCTGACGTTAGAAAAGCTGGCTGCGCTTGGGTTAGCAATATAGGTTGCGAGTGTCGCGTTTGCAGCAAGGTCTGAAATGGTTTGTGCAGGGGCATTAGCGTACATGGGATTAAACAGCCTTGTTTGGTTATCATTTTAAAAAAATATTTTAGGGGTAAACAGATGAAAAGTAAAACCATCAAAAAATTTAAATGACAGTTATTTGTTATTTTGTACTAGTATGCTGATACAATAATTGTTATAATGTTGTTGTAGGATATGCAGATATCCAAACAGAGTTTAAACATTGACAAAATATTTTATCAACTGCCAAACTAAAAGTAGGCTTTCCTACTGACTCAAGTAATGACATTATAAATTTTTTGGTTTATAGTGATTTTTTAAATTTTTGCCAACAGCCTGTGAGAATTATGACAACTTTTGCCAAAACTGATATCGCTGATGTAGATAATGTGAATATTGAAGCAATTTTACCGCTAGTGACGCCTGCGGAATTAAAAAACGAACTACCATTGAGCCCCAAAGCTATCGAGACGGTGACCAAAGGTCGCGAAACCGTGCGTAATATTTTAGACGGTAAAGACAAACGTTTATTGATGGTGATTGGTCCCTGCTCTATTCATGACGTCAACGCTGCGCATGAATACGCCGATAAACTGTTGGCTTTATCCAAAGAAATTGAAGACAGTATTTATGTCGTGATGCGTGTGTATTTTGAAAAACCTCGTACCACAGTGGGCTGGAAAGGCTTAATCAATGACCCAGACATGAATGATAGCTTTGATATCAATAAAGGCTTGCGTGTTGCGCGCAAACTGCTGCTTGATTTGAATGAAAAAGGCTTACCTTGTGCAACCGAAGCGCTTGATCCCAATACACCGCAGTATATCCAAGATTTAATCAGTTGGTCAGCCATCGGCGCACGTACCACAGAGAGTCAAACTCACCGGGAGATGTCTTCAGGTCTGTCTTGTCCAGTCGGCTTTAAGAACGGTACAGATGGCGGTATGACAGTGGCAGTCAATGCCATGCAAGCGGTGAAATCTGGTCATAGCTTTTTAGGTCTATCTGCCGATGGTCTGGTGTCTATCATTCAATCAAAAGGTAATCCATACGGTCATGTGGTGCTTCGTGGCGGTAATGGCAAACCCAACTATGATGCCACTGCCGTTGCCCAAGCAGAAAATGAACTTGCTAAAGGTAAAGTCTCAGGCAAAATCATGATTGACTCAAGCCATGCCAATTCAAATAAAGACCCTTACCTGCAACCGATGGTCATTCAAAATATCGCTGAGCAAATCAAACACGGTAATCGCTCGATTATTGGAATGATGGTTGAAAGTCATCTCAAAGGCGGTCGTCAAGATTTGACCGCGGATTTGAGCCAGCTTGAATATGGCAAGTCTATTACCGATGGCTGTATCGATTGGGATACCACGGTCAAAGCGATGCATGATTTACGTGATGCCATTAAAGATGTATTGCCCACTCGCGAGTTGAATGAGTAACTGTTATTTTTTAAGTGATTAGTAATGAGTAAGTGATTATTAATTGTTAATTGACTCTAGTTTTTCACATAGCTGATTAAAACGCCCTGTGTTACTTGTTTAGTCACAGGGCGTTTTTTTATTAAAGCTTTAGCTCACTTGTGCTTTGCGTGTCGCCTTCCGCGCGTCGGCTTTTAAGTTTGATTTGCAACCGCAATTCGTTGGCAGAGTCAGCATTGCGAATTGCTTCATCATACGAGATGGCGCCTTCATCGTATAAATCAAATAAGGCTTGGTCAAAGGTTTGCATACCCAATTCCCGAGATTTGGTCATCAGCGCTTTAATTTCATGAAAATTACCCTTTAATATCAAATCCGCCATCAATGGGGTATTAAGCATAATTTCTACCGCTGCCCGGCGACCTTTCCCATCTTCTGTACGAATCAAACGCTGCGAAATGATAGCTTTCATATTCGATGACAAGTCCATCAGCAATTGGTTACGACGCTCCTCTGGAAAAAAGTTGATAATACGATCTAAGGTTTGATTGGCATTATTGGCATGCAAAGTGCCTAAACATAAGTGACCTGTTTCAGCAAATGCAATGGCGTTTTCCATGGTTTCAGTATCACGAATTTCCCCAATCAAAATCACATCAGGCGCTTGGCGCAAGGTGTTTTTGAGTGCGTTATGCCATGAATGACTATCCACGCCTACTTCACGGTGGGTGATCATGGATTGTTTGTGCTTGTGCACATATTCCACTGGGTCTTCGACAGTGATGATGTGGCCTGCGGAGTTTTCATTACGATGGTCAATCATTGCCGCCAGCGATGTTGATTTACCTGACCCCGTTCCCCCTACGACCAACACTAACCCACGTTTTTCCATGATAATTTTTTTGAGCTGCTCAGGTAGCAGCAGCTGTTTAAAGTTGGGTATTTCTGCCGTAATAGTACGAATCACCATACCGACTTGTAATTGCTGCTGAAACACATTAACCCGAAATCGCGATACATTGGGCACATTAATCGCAAAGTTACACTCAAGATTGGTTGCAAATTCTTCGCGCTGTTTTTGGTTCATCAAACTATAGGCAAACAGTTTGGTTTTTTCAGCCGTCAGTGGTTGTTTATTGAGCGGCTTCATGAGCCCGTGATATTTAATACTGGGTGGAAAATCCGCTGAAATAAATAGATCAGAACCACCGATTTCTACCACTTTGGACAGCATATTAAACATGACTGTTTTGGCTTCATGTAACGTTTCTTCGGCAACACTGATTAAAGATTCATTATGACTCATATAAGATATTCCTAACAACAATTAACAATAAATGAGAGCAGATTATTTGGTCACAGCACTATGCTTGCTTGATATGCTTGTGAAACTTGTTTGCTATGCTGGTGAAAATTGATAGATACATGTATAAAATTTACGTTAAAAAACGACCCGTTTAGCCTCTCATCCTTGCCTATTTTTACGGCACACCTTGATAAAGCAGTTTGCGTTTGATATCCATCACGGTCAATTTTTGCAGAGTTTGTTGCTGATAGTCAGATGCAACTAGCTACCATTAGTTTTTTCCTATTTAGGGCATTGGCAGTCTATAGCGCATAAAACGTTTGCCATGTTGATAAAAATTTCAATTTTTGTCAATAAAATTAGTAATGCGGCGGTTTATCGCTCAACAAATCAAACGGCTGAATTTGTGAGCCTTGCGTTTGAGTTTCCAATTTTTGATAAAGTAGCTGTAATTGCCGTTGTTGGTCAGCAATCAACTGGCTTTGCTCAGTGACGATATTATCAAGTTTATCCACTGTATCTTCCATAAACAGCACTTGCGTTTGTAAATCAATCAACGCTTGAGTTAATTTTTCTACTATGGTAACCAAGCCATTGTCATCGGTTGTCTGTTTTTGGTGATCTTTTTCGCTCATTTAGAATGCCTCATAAGTTTCCCCACAATTTTTTGCCATAAAGTCTGCTACAATAACCGCATTTTCCTATTATACAAACATTTTTACTAAACTTTGAGAAAGTTATGGCACTGATTCATTTACGAGATATTCATTTGGCATTTGGTATTGCACCGATTTTGGACGGTATTGATTTTAATATCGAACAAGGCGAACGCGTGTGTTTGATTGGGCGCAATGGTGAAGGCAAATCAACTTTATTTAAGGTGATTAGCGGTCAAGTCAAAGCGGACAGTGGCGAATTCCAAATCAGTGGCAATTTGAACATTGCCATGCTTGAGCAAGACATTCCAGAAACGTCGGGTAAAGTCAGTGACATCGTTATGGCAGGTGCAGGCGATGTGGCAACATGGCTGACAGCCTACGAGCAAGCCAGCGACAAATGCGCCAGCGGTGACATGAAAGCCTGTGAATTAATGTCAGATTTGCAGCATAAAATTGATGATGCCCATGGGTGGGACTTGACCCGCGAAGTACAGACCATGCTGTCTATGATGAACTTGGACGGCGACGCCGATATTAGTGAATTATCGGGCGGGCGCAAACGCCGTGTACTGCTTGCCCGTGCGCTGATTACCAAACCTGATGTGCTACTACTTGACGAGCCGACCAACCATTTGGATGTCGAAAGTATCGAATGGCTTGAGCAATTTTTGCTAAACGCGCAAGGATTAACCCTGTTGTTTATCTCGCATGACCGCTCGTTTATTGACAAAATCGCCACCCGCATTGTCGAACTTGACCGCGGTATTCTACGCAGTTATGACGTCACCAAGCAAGCAGGCAATGTCAATAAAGGCTATGCTCGATACCAAGAACTTAAAGAACAACAACTCAACGCTGAAGAAAAAGCCAATGCCAATTTTGATAAAAAACTGGCTGAAGAGGAAGTGTGGATTCGTCAAGGCATCAAAGCACGCCGTACCCGCAATGAAGGTCGCGTGCGCGCGTTAAAGGCGCTGCGTGAAGAGCGTAAATCCCGCCGTGAGCAAGTCGGACAAGTTAACATCAGCATGAACGATGGCGAAAACAGCGGCAAATTGGTTGCCAATGTCAAACATCTCAATCTAGGTTATGGTGATAAAACCTTGGTAAAAGATTTTAACACCAGCATCATGCGTGGTGACCGTATTGGTATTATCGGTAAAAACGGTGTTGGCAAATCCACGCTCATTCATGCGATTTTGGATATTCCACAGCCTGATATCACCAAATCTGGCTCAGTAAAATTAGGCACCAATCTACAAATTGCCTTTCTTGACCAACTGCGTGACCAACTTGATCTAGAAGCGACCGTGGTACAAAACGTCGCAGAAGGTTCTGATTTTGTAGAAGTGGCGGGTAAAAAGAAACATATCATCGGCTATTTGCAAGATTTCTTATTTGCCCCAGAACGCGCAAGAACACCGGTCAAAGCATTATCAGGCGGTGAGCGTAACCGCGTTTTGCTAGCCAAACAGCTACTAAAGCCTGCAAATATCTTGGTACTTGATGAGCCGACCAACGACTTGGATATGGCAACCCTAGAGCTGTTAGAAGAAGCCGTCGATAGCTTTAATGGCACCATCTTACTGATTAGCCATGACCGTACCTTTATGGACAATGTCGTAACATCAACTTGGGTTTTTGATGAAGATAGCGATGGCAATGGCATTGTCAAAGAATATGTCGGTGGCTATCAAGACTATTTGACGCAAAAATCCCGTGAACAAGCGATTAAACCCAAAGCGGACAAATCAGAAAAGACAGCAGTAAAGCCTAGAGAAGTGATTAACACTAATGCACCAAAAACTGATACGGTGAAGAAAAAACTGAGCTACAAAGAGCAGCGTGAATTAGATAGTCTCCCTAATGAAATCGCGCTACTCGAGCAAGAGCAAGCTGAACTTCAAGACAAATTAGCCGATGGCAGCTGGTTTGTGAGCGATATAGCAGCCGCTACCCAAGCCAGTGAACGTCTCAACGAGATTGATGATTTGTTACTTGAAAAAATGGCGCGCTGGTCAGAACTTGATGATTAAAGTAAGTAAACAATTTATAAAAGCAGAGTTAGCAATTAACTTTGCTTTTTTTATGTTTTATATTAGTTTATGTTTACAATAACCCATACAATGTAATTTATACTTGAAAATAGCCTTTTTGCTCCTATATTATAGCTATCAATAAGGAGAAAAATCATGGCCATGCAAAATAGCAATAAAACTTACCGACAAGTCGATAAAATTCATGCTGCCCCACGACCCCATTGGGTGGGTGATGGTTTTCATGTTAATCCGATGTTCAATCACATGGTGGGTGATAAACGCACCGATCCTTTTTTAATGCTCGACTATGCAGCAACACAGTATTTCGAACCCAATACTCAAGCCCCTCGCGGTGTCGGACAACATCCGCACAAAGGGTTTGAAACGGTAACTATCGCCTATGCAGGTGAAGTGTCCCACCGTGATTCTAGTGGCGGTGGCGGTACTATTAAGACAGGTGACGTGCAATGGATGACGGCGGGCAATGGCGTGATTCATGAGGAATTTCACTCCCCTGAATTTAGCCAAGCAGGCGGTGATTTTAGCATGGTACAGCTTTGGGTCAATCTACCTGCCAAAGATAAAGCCACGCCTGCCAAATACCAACATCTTGCCAATGATGACATGCCTGTGGTCAGTCTGCACGATGATGAAGGACTACATGCAGGACAAGTTAAGGTAATTGCTGGGGAGTTTACCCCTACTGTCAATACCCAAGCTCCTCAGCAGGGTGACAATAAGGCACGCGGCATTGGCACGACTTTTACCCCCATTAATTTGTGGGATATCAGTATTGAACCCAATCGTTCGATAGAAGTCGCAATTTCTCGCACTCACAATTTGTTGTTATTGTCGATGCAAGGCGATGTTATCATCAACGCTGATCACGACCAGCAAGCACACGCCAATCAATTAATTACTTTTGAGATTGAAAGTGGCGAGACGGGCGAGGATTTTGTACGCTTAACGGCGGGCAAAGCGGGGGCGAAAATCTTACTGATGAGTGGTGAGCCGATTAATGAGCCGGTGGTGGGTTATGGCCCCTTTGTGATGAATAGCCAAGCCGAAATCCGTCAAGCTATCTTAGATTTTAATGCGGGGAAATTTGGTGGTATTCAATAAATTTTTCGGCCAAAAAAAGCGATATCATGGATTTGATATCGCTTTTTTATTACTGATTTATCTTGATTATTTATCTTGGTAAGTGCAAAGATAAGCCGTTTCTTCGTCAATTTTTACCTTGAATTTTTGGTTGGCATCGACGGTAAAGGTTTCATGGGCTTTAAAAGTTTGCCAGTCAGTTTGGTTTGGCAACAATGCTGAGATAGCCCCACTAATGACGGTCATGGTTTCAAACTGACTCGTGCTAAATTCGTATTCGCCTACTTTCATCACGCCCACGGTCGCAGGTAGGGTGGCTGTTTGAAAACCTATTGATGCCACATTCCCATCAAAATATTGATTGACTTTTAGCATAGTTACTCCTCAAAATTATAGTATAAACCGATTATCATAAACTTTTTTAACCAATTATCAATCCTATTTTCCAAAACTGTCAAAATTTGGCAAATACTTTTACCGCAATTTTTGTAGTATTTTTATATCAATTATTCCTTAACAACTAAAATTTCCTATTTTTGTGCTATATTCATTTTTTTTACCACAGTTGTTATGTTTGTACGCATTTGGCTTGTATTAATTGAGGTTATTGCTCTATGTATGTTAAATATTCGTCGTCTATGGTCTCGTTGTCGCATCGTTTTGCTGGTCAAAAACTGGCATTACCTGTCAGCTTAGCGGCATTGTTAGCAGCTTGTTCATCAGCACCTATTCAAACCCAACCCCAAAAATTACCAGGTACCTTGCCGACTGCCCCTGTGGTGATTACCGTACCCCCGAAAGTCACGCCCGTGCCCCCTGTGACTGTTCCAACCAATCAATACAGCAGTTTTTATCAGTGGAAATCGGATTTTATTGAACGCGCCGTGCAAAAAGGTTACCCCCGTGCAGATGTTGAACGCTTGCTGTCAAGTGCCAACTACAGCGAGCAAGTGGTGTCACTGGATAAAGGACAGCCTGAATTTGCCAAAATGCCTTGGGAATATATCGATGGTGCTGCATCAAGTGGTCGAGTCAGTGGGGGTCAGCGCAATTTTGCCAGCCAAAGCGCCCTACTTGATCGCATTGAAAATCAGTATGGTGTGCCGGCCTCTATCGTGACTGCCATTTGGGGTATGGAATCTTCTTACGGTCAAGGCACAGGTAACTCATCACTGGTCAATAGTTTGGCGACCCTAGCATATGATGGTCGCCGCCGCAGTTTTGCAGAGGACCAGCTGCTAGCGCTGTTGTCGCTGCTTGAGCGTGGTGATATTGATTGGTCGCAACTACGCGGATCTTGGGCAGGTGGCATGGGACATACCCAATTTATTCCCAAAACTTGGTTAGATGAAGCAGTAGATGGCAATGGTGATGGTCATCGTAACCCTTGGCATACCGCTGATGCGTTAGCCTCTACCGCAAGCTATCTCAAAAATGCCGGCTGGCAGCGTGGTATGGGCTCGTACTATGAAGTACGATTACCAAATGGTTTTGATTATCGCCAGGTCAGTACCAAAAAAACTATGGCAGACTGGCAAAATTTAGGCATTCAATTTATCACCCCAAATGCACCCATGGATGCGATGGCAGAATTGTGGCTGCCTGCGGGTAAAGAGGGTCCTGCGATTTTATTAACCAAAAATTTTGATGCCATTAAGGTATACAATAATTCCTCCAATTATGCCATGGGGGTGAGTTTACTTGCCAAAGCCATTATCGGGCAGCCAGGCTTACAGCAATCTTGGCCACGCCATGAGCAGCCACTTGCTACTTATGAAGTACGCCAACTGCAACAGCGTTTGACGGCAATGGGCTATGATACCAAAGGGTCAGATGGCGTCGTAGGCACCAATACCAAATTGGCATTCCAGCGCTGGCAAGCCGACCACAACCAAATCCCAGATGGATTTATCTCAAAACGCTCTGCAAGCGGGCTGATTAATTAAGGTATTTTTTCATAAAAAAGCCACCTGAATCATTCGGTGGCTTTGTTATTTAATTATCCATACTAAATTCTTCAGCGTAGCTATTCCAACCAAGTTTGGTACGGCAAGCTTCAAAAAAATCCACCCCAGGTGGGTGTAATAAAGTGAGTTTGTTAGGATGCTTGTGAATCACTAAGCGCTGGTTTTGGTTGAGCGGCACCGACGGTTTCCCATCCGCACTCACCATCGGCTGGGTGCGGTTATCTTTATGGATGCGGATTTTGATTTCGCTATTGCCGCTGACCACAATCGGGCGGCTTGATAAGGTATGTGGATGCATGGGCACCAGACAAATGGCATCCATACTAGGATGAATAATCGGCCCGCCACCTGATAGCGCATAAGCGGTCGAGCCCGTCGGTGTGGAGGCAATCAGACCATCACTGTGCTGACGATAGACATTAAGCCCATCAATTTTTAAATGAAAATCTAGCATATGCACTGATTTACCTGCGTGCAGCACAATGTCATTTAGCGCCATATCTTCATAAATCACATGTGCACCTTGACGGATTTCCATCTTGAGCAAGAATCGATCTTCAAGCTGATAATGACCTTGTAAAATACTGGTCAATTTTACGTTTAAATCATCAGGATAGATGTCAGTTAAAAACCCTAGACGTCCGCGGTTCACCCCCACCACTGGCACTTTGTGTTTGACCAGTACTTGCGCCGCATGTAGCAGCGAGCCATCACCACCGACCACAATGACCAAATCACAAGCACCGCCGAGCAAACTGCGCTCAATAGTAGCAATGTCACCCAGACGTGCAAAACTCAATGCCGGCAACCGTGCCGTCTGATGGTCAATTAATAAAGGCAACCCTTGCTCATGAAAAAAGTCACAAATTTGGTAGATACTTTGAATGACACTTGGCTTGTTGGCACGACCCATAATGCCGATACGCCCAAAGGCAGGATTGGGAATAAGTGTGGACGTCATAGCAGAAAATTAACTGATAAAGATTAAACTATTTTATCACAGCTTACTGGCTCACGTTATGCCCAATCAATATTTTATATTACAAAATTGCTAACCTTCGTTGTGCAGTTAATGTATACAAACTCATTGCTATTTGCTAATTTAAGGCGATTGATATATAACTAACTTTTGAAAGTTTTTAACTCTTGGGAGAAAATTTGTATGGCAAATCCGATTATATCTCGCGCTGAACTTGCGGTTAGCACGACACCGATGACGGTCAAAGGGGTCATCCGAAAAACCTCTTTTCTGCTAGGTCTGACGACCTTATCGGGTGTTGGATTTTTTGGCTATTGCCTAACTAGTGGCGTCACTTCAGGTTTTGTTAGTGTAGCGGCTTTAGCCAGTATCTTGGTGGCGTTTGTATTGAGTATGGTAATTATCTCAAAACCCCACATAGCTAAAACATTGGCAATTCCCTATGCCATTTTAGAGGGCATCGTGATTGGCGCAATTTCCCTGTTTGCTAGTATTAAGTTTCCCACAGTTGCACCGACGGCTTTGGTCGCAACTTTCGTGACCGCTGCGGTGATGCTGGCACTTTATCGCAGTGGCGTGATTAAAGTCACCCAAAAATTTCGCTCTGTGATGATGTCCGCTGTGATTGCTATCATGCTGGTGTATCTGGTACAAATCGGGTTTAGCCTATTTGGTAGCTCACTGCCGTATTTGTTTAGCGGTGGCGTGGTGGGTATTGGTTTTAGCTTGCTGGTGATTGTAATTGCATCACTGAGCTTGTTATTAGATTTTGACAGTGTTGAGCGAGCTTATGCTGCAGGGGTGGATGAAAGCTATGAATGGGTACTAAGCGTTGGTATCTTATCAACACTGGTGTGGATGTATATTGAATTTGTGCGTTTACTGCGTTCACTGCAAAACTAAGTTTTATCAAATAAAAAAACACGGTATTCTAAACCGTGTTTTTTTATGGCTTGTAGTTTAAGGTAATAAACGTTCCATCACCCATTGCTCGTCAGCTAGCGAATAGACAATGCGGTCGTGCATACGATTGGCTCTACCCTGCCAGAATTCGATTTTTTCTACCGTCAGCAGATAGCCACCCCAAAATTCTGGTAAAGGGATTGGGTTGTCCCCGTACTGCGCAGTTAATTGGGCAAATTTGTCTTCCATTACCTCGCGACTAGCCACCACACTACTTTGTGGCTCGCTGACCCAAGCGGCTAATTGGCTGTCACGGGGACGGCTATGAAAATACTGAGCAGATTGTTCACGGCTAACTTTTTGTACAGCGCCGGTAAGACGGATTTGTCTTTCTAGGCTTGGCCAAAAAAATAATGCTTCAGCATTGGGGTTGGTCGCCAAATCACAGCCTTTGGCACTGTCGTAATTGGTATAAAACACGAGGCCAATGCCCGTGTTATCCAATTGGATGATTTCACGCATCAGTAAAGTGCGCACACTTGGCTGCATATCACGTCCACAAGTCGCCAGTGAAAACGCATATGCTTCCCCTTGCTTGCTATCAATCGCTTGCTGCACCCAAGTTTGTAGTAAGCCAAACGGCTGCTCTGGCAAGTGTGATTCGATAAGCTCGCCTTGCTCATACGATAATCGTTGACTGGTAAAATCAATACTCATGTTTTATCCTTATGAAATGTCAACTTTACGCCATCACTTGGCGTACTTTTTCAGCAAGTTCATTGGCTAGCATATCGCACTCAATCTCATCATCGCTTTCGACCATCACCCGAATCAATGGCTCTGTACCTGATTGACGAATTAGTAAACGACCCCGTCCTGTCAATTTTTCTTCGGCATCTTTAAACGTATTTGCCAATTCTGGGAAGGTATAGGGATCTTGTTTTTGCGCCAATCTGACATTGACCAATTTTTGTGGTAGCTGCGTATAACCCTTCATCAGCTCTGATAATGATTGTTTGCGCTGCGCCATCACCGCAAGCACTTGCAAACCTGCCACAATCGCATCGCCCGTACTGGCTTTATCTAGGGTTAAAATATGACCCGATGACTCACCGCCCAGTACCCAGCCATTTTTCTCAAGCCCTTGCATGACATAGCGGTCGCCGACTTTGGCGCGTTCAAAGGCAATGCCCGCTTTGTCAAACGCCAATTGCAGACCCATGTTGGTCATCAAGGTACCTACCACGCCATCGACTTGTTGCTCTGCTTGGGTGGCTAAAATATATAAAATGCCGTCACCATCAACCAACTCGCCTTTTTCATTGACCATGATGATACGGTCGCCATCGCCATCTAAAGCAATACCTACTTGGGCATCATGGTCAATCACCGCTTGTTGCAAGTTTGCCGGATGGGTAGAGCCGACATTGTCGTTGATATTAATGCCATCGGGTTTATCACCAATCGCAATGACGGTTGCACCTAACTCACGTAATACGCGGGGTGCGACGCTGTATCCTGCTCCATTGGCACAGTCAACGACGATTTTTAGGGCATTTAAATTTAGATTGTAGGGGAAAGTGCCTTTACAAAACTCGATATAGCGACCTTTGGCATCCTCCACACGATAACTTTTGCCTAGCGCTTCTGGGGTATCAATGACGACATTGATATCTTTGATTTCATCGATTTTTTCATTGATGGCTTGCTGAATTTCATCTGACAGCTTTTTGCCTTCATTGGAGAAAAATTTGATACCGTTGTCATAAAATGGATTGTGGGATGCGGATATCACTACGCCCGCATCAGCGTGAAAACTTCGGGTCAAATGCGCGATGGCAGGGGTTGGAATAGTGCCTAGCATATGCACATCCACCCCTGCGGCGTTAAATCCCGCTTGCAGACAGGCTTCAATAACATAACCAGAGAGCCGCGTATCTTTACCAATGACGACATTGGGACGATGATTTTCGTTCGGGGCTGCTTGGTTGGCTAGCAGCACTTTACCCGTGGCATAGCCTAGTTTGATTAAAAACTGCGGATGTATCGGAAATTCCCCAAACTTACCACGAATACCATCAGTACCAAAATAACTCATTTAATTCTCCTTTGTCGCCCGTTATTATAAGAATATAAAATTTTAGCATAGCAAAATTTCACGCATGTTGCGACATCTGTTTGTTTTTATGGGTGAGGGTGCGACACGTTACTTTAGGCTATAAAAACTTTAGCCTATAAATTGGGCATAAAAAAACTGGGTATTTAACCCAGTTTTAGCGCAATCAACCTATCACTTAGTTTACACGGTAATTCGGTGCTTCTTTGGTGATTTGCACGTCATGTACGTGAGATTCTTTCATACCGGCCGAAGTCACACGCACAAATTGCGGTTTGCTACGCATTTCTTCAATATTGGCACAGCCTGTATAACCCATTGACGAACGTAAGCCACCGGCTAATTGGTTGATGATACCGTTCATTGGACCTTTGTAAGGGACGCGACCTTCGATACCTTCGGGTACCAATTTTTCTACCCCTTCTTTGGCGTCTTGGAAATAACGATCGGATGAGCCGTTTTGTCCTGACATCGCACCTAGCGAACCCATACCACGATAGGCTTTGTAGTAGCGACCTTGGAATAGCTCAACTTCCCCTGGCGCTTCTTCGGTACCGGCAAGTAAAGAACCCACCATGATAGAAGAGGCACCCGCTGCTAACGCTTTTGCCATATCGCCTGAAAAACGGATACCACCATCGGCTATCAGTGGAATGTCATTTTTTAGCGCATCAGCCACGTTGCTAATCGCTGAAATTTGCGGCACGCCAATACCTGCGATGATACGTGTGGTACAGATAGAGCCCGGACCGATACCCACTTTGACCGCATCGGCACCCGCATCACGCAACGCGAGTGCCGCATCAGCGGTGGCGATATTACCGCCAATCACTTGGATGTTTGGATAGTTGTTTTTCACCCAAGCCACGCGATCAATGACGCCTTTTGAATGACCATGTGCGGTATCTACAACAATCACGTCCACATCGGCAGCGATGAGCGCTTCAACGCGGGCTTCGGTGTCTGCGCCCGTACCCACTGCTGCGCCAACACGTAAGCGACCTTTGCTATCGCGGCAAGCATTTGGGTTGTTTTCAGCTTTGGTGAAATCATTGACAGTGATCAAGCCTTTTAATTGAAAATTGTCATCCACAACAATCACTTTTTCGATACGGTGTTCGTGTAGCAAACGTTTGATATTCTCTGTGGGCTCGCCTTCTTTGACTGTCACCAATTTTTCTTTTGGGGTCATGATATTGCGAACAGGCTGGCTTAGATTATTTTCAAAACGGATATCACGGTGGGTGACGATACCGACCACTTGGTTACCTTCTACCACAGGCACGCCGCTGATTTTGTTTTCTTTGGTGATGCGAAGCAATTCACCCACACTGGTATCGGGTGATACGCTGATAGGATCAACAACCGTACCAGCTTCAAATTTTTTCACACGGCGTACTTGCATGGCTTGTAAATCAATGTCCATGTTTTTGTGCAAAATACCCATACCGCCAAGTTGGGCAATGGTAATCGCCATTTGCGATTCAGTCACGGTATCCATCGCAGCAGATACGATGGGTAAATTTAGCTCAATACCGCGTGTCAAACGGGTTTTTAAATCTACCATCTTAGGCAAGACTTCAGAATAAGCAGGGAGTAGCAGCACATCATCAAAGGTAAGTGCTTCATCAACGATTCGTAACATAAAGACCTCGGAGCAGTTAAAAGTAGTTAAATAGTAATTAAAATTTTGTTGTGGTGAAAAATTTGACAGCCAAAAAACCGCAAAAGGCTGAACAGTTCCCTGCCCAGCCTTTGGATTTAGCGTGTTGTCATTGGTATGTTCAATTGACACCATCGTTTAGTTTTTGATTAACCGTCTATTCTAGCTAAAATCGGTTAAATTATCAAGAGATTTAAATGGTGACAGGTTAAAATCAGCTTAAACACGGCGCCACGTCGTGCCATTTTTACCGTCTTCTAGCTCAACACCTTGAGCCTTCAAATCATTACGAATTTGGTCAGCTTTGGCAAAGTCTTTATCCGCTTTGGCTTGCTTGCGCGCTTCGATGAATGCTTCAATCTCGCTATCACTTAACCCGGTCGTTTCGCCCACTTTCGCTTGTAAAAAATCGGTTGGATTAAGCTGTAAGATATTGAGCGGTTGTGCCAAATCTTTTAGCAATGTTGCCAGTGCCAGCGCTTGGGCATTGCCTTCAGCGGTTTCGAGATTAACCGCTTTGTTGATTTCACGCGCCAGACTAAATAATACACTCACCGCCCCGGCACTGTTAAAATCATCGCACATCGCTTGATTAAAGGGGGTTTCAAACGGAGCTTTATCAATCTCGCCCGCTGGTTGGGTTAGGCTTTCTACAGATTTTAAGGCTTGATACAGACGCGTGAGGCTGGTTTGGGCTTCTTTAAGCGCGCTATCCGAGAAATTCACTGGACTGCGATAATGACTCGACAGAATAAAAAAACGAATGGTCTCTGGGTGAAATTGCCCCATCACATCGCGAATGGTAAAGAAATTACCCAGTGATTTTGACATCTTCTCGCCGTCAACATTGATAAAGCCCACGTGCATCCAGTTGTTGGCATAGGTTTTACCGGTTGCGCCTTCAGATTGGGCAATTTCGTTCTCGTGGTGCGGAAACTGCAAATCATGCCCGCCGCCGTGGATATCAAAGGTGTCGCCCAAGCAGCAAGTACTCATTGCCGAGCATTCGATATGCCAACCTGGGCGACCCACACCCCAAGGCGACTGCCATTTGGTCTCAGACGGCTCTGTTTGTTTGGCAGCTTTCCACAAGACAAAGTCAAACGGATTTTTTTTGTCTGTCTCAACATTTACCCGCTCGCTAGCACCTGCTTGCATATCGGCTAGGCGACGCTTTGAGAGTTTGCCATACTCAGCAAAATTTTCGACCGCATAATAGACGTCGCCCGTTGCGCCTTGATAGGCTAACTTTTTGCTTTCCAGCGTTTGGATTAGATGCTGCATCTGTGGGATAAAATCCGTGGCTTTTGGCTCACTGTTAGGACGCTCACAGCCCAGATTATCCGCATCTTCGTGCATGGCTTTGATAAAGCGGTCTGTCAACTGATAGATACTTTCGCCATTGTCCCTAGCACGGTTAATAATTTTGTCATCAATATCAGTAATATTACGCACATAATTGACATCATAGCCAATATGACGCAGCCAGCGCACGACCACGTCAAAGCCGACCATGACCCGTGCATGACCAATGTGGCAATAATCATACACCGTCATCCCACAGACATACATGCCAACCTTGCCTGCTTCTAAGGGCGTGAATGGGCGTTTTTGTCCACTCATCGAGTCATATATGGTAATCGGCATGGGCTGTGTCAGCTGGGTCATGGGATAGTCACCTGTGCAAGTTGGGTAAAAAAGACAATCGGTTATCATACCGAAATTTTGTTAAAAGTGCTATGATTTGGCATATTTCACACTTTAAGGTCTCTACAATGGGCAATCGATTATCAAAGATTTACACCCGAACGGGCGATGACGGCACCACTGGCATGGCAGATGGCTCACGGGTGTCTAAGGCAGACTTACGCTTTGACGCCATGGGCAAAATTGACTTATTAAACTCACAAATCGGTTTATTGCGGGGCTATCTTAGTCAAGCTAGTCATGGTCAATTTGATGACAACTTAAGCCGCTTGCAGCACCAGCTTTTCAATTTAGGGGGCGAACTTGCCATGCCCGAATACCGCGGGATTTTGGCAGAGTATGTGATAGAACTTGAAAATCAAATTGATGAGTGGAACACCCATTTACCACCCCTCAAAGATTTTATCTTGCCTGCAGGCAGCATGGTGACCAGCCAAGTGCATATCGCTCGCTGCTATTGCCGAGACGCTGAGCGCCTACTCGTGGCATTAAACTTGCGGGATGATAATGTCTCACCAATCAGTCTACAGTTTATCAATCGTCTATCCGATTGGCTGTTTGTATTGGCGCGCGTCGTTGCTCGATTGGATGCCGGTCAAGAAGCGCTTTGGGATAAAAACACCCTGTCATAACTCTATCACGATACTTTAAAAACGCTGTCCATTAAAAAAACTATACGTTAAAAAGCCATGCTGCAATTTGACCAACTGTCCTACCAAATCGACAATCGAACACTCATTAATCATGTTTCAGATGAAATCCATGACCATGATTTTATTGTCATCACGGGACAATCGGGCAGTGGCAAATCGTTACTGCTAAAGCTATTATCAAGCCTATTACCTATGTCAGCAGGTCACATCACCTTAAACGGCAAAAATTTGACCGAATTGACGCCGGCTATCTGGCGCTCACAGGTGGCCTATATTGCGCAACTAAGTGAGATGATTGAGGGCAGCGTCTTAGATAACTTGAGCCTGCCCTTTAGCTTTGCACTTTATAAAGACAAAAAAATTGATGTATCTTGGCACGAGCAGCAGCTAGTTAACCTTGGCAAATCACCCCAGTTTTTACAGCAAGATAGCCGCAGCTTATCGGGTGGCGAAAAACAGCTTGTCAATTTATTACGCACGCTACAGTTGCACCCGACCATTTTATTACTTGATGAGCCTACCGCCTCCCTTGATACCACTACCACCCACCAAGTCGAAACATTGATTAACCACTGGTATCAGTCCACCCCCAATGCTACCGTCGTGTGGATCAGCCATGAGCCGACCCAAATTCAGCGCTTACTGACGATTGGCACCAGCCATTGGACGATGGCTAATGGTCAATTGAGCAATCACAAGTTAACAATTGATAGCAAAGTAGCATCCATAGTACAAGGCAATCAGCCATGATGATGTTAGCCAGCACCATGCCCGCTATCTCCTACCTACAAGTGGCGCTGGCAAGCCTGGCATTATTACTGGTGATGGCAATCAGTGTTTGGTTAAAATTGGGTATCGTCAAATCCCTGCTCATTGCAAGTTTTCGCACGGTGGTTCAACTAAGCCTCATTGGACTGGTCCTTGCGTGGATTTTTGCCAGAGAGCAATGGTATGAAGTGTTAGCGATTTTGACTTTTATGTCGATTGTCGCCACTATCGCTGCCAAAAATCGGGTTAATAAACCCTATCAAGGTTTATTTTGGGATACGGCGCTGGCGGTGTTTGTCAGTAGTTGGGTGGTGGCTATATTTGGTGGTTGGTGGATATTGTCAGACAACGCGGCTAGCTGGTTTCGCCCCCAAGTGATGATACCGTTATTGGGGCTGATTTTAGGTAATTCATTGACTGCTATCTCACTCTCTATGAACCAACTTGTCAGCAGTTTTCATCGCGAACAAAATATGATTAATACCTATTTGGCATTGTCCGCCACGCCTTGGGAAACTGCAAAACCCTATGTCATTGCTGCCATTCAAAATGGCATCACACCGACGATTAACAGCATGATGGTGGTGGGGGTAGTGAGCTTGCCGGGTATGATGACAGGACAAATTTTGGCAGGCGCAGACCCGCACCAAGCCGTGCTTTATCAAATTATAACCCTGTTTTTAATTGCCACCAGCAGTACCTTAGGGTGTACAATAGCGACTTTGCTGATGTTTCGACGGTTTTTTAACCCGCAGTGGCAGTTTGTCATTCCACCCTCTGCCAACACTTCTCATTAACCGTTGCATCGCTATCTTTCACTTATTTACTATAAATTCTAATGACCCTGCAAAATTTCTTATTTTTTTTAATCAGTACTTGCCTTATCTCAGCAGCGCCTGGCTCTAATATGCTATTAGCGTTCCAATTTGGTGTCAATTATGGCATCAAAAAAACCCTATGGACGTTAGCAGGGCTGAGCATGGGTTTATTTATATTACTGACAGCGTCACTGTTAGGGCTAGGGCTTATCAGTACCAACGCGCCTTTTTTGCTGACCATTATCAAAGTCGTTGGCGCGCTGTATTTAGCCTATCTTGGGATAAAATCTTGGCGCCAAGCTGACAGCGAATTGCACAGTGACCAGTTACAGGTCATACCGACCCCCGCGCAACTGTTTAAAACAGGGGTTTGGGTGTCTTTATCCAACCCCAAGGCGATTTTGTTTTTTGCCGCATTTTTCCCCAAATTTATCAATTTTTCCGCGCCTTTACTGCCGCAATACCTCATACTCACGGTGGGGTTTTTTATGATTGAGATAACGTGGCAGCTGGTTTATACCATGAGCGGCAAAAAACTGTCGGATTGGCTGCAATTGGGCAATCGCTTGATGTGGCTCAATCGATTATGTGGCTTGATATTTATTATCATTGCCATCGCGCTCATCACTGAGATTTTTTGGCATTAGCGGTTCAAAAAAAATAGCGGCGGGCGATATCGACAATCAACTTGAGTGCTATGAGGGTGAGTAGATACGGCAGGATTTTTTCTAGCCAGTCTAAACGGATTTTATGGCGCAGTCGGGTGCCAAGCCATGAGCCCACGGTTGCCATGACCACCATCATCACTAGCAACTGCCAATAATCGGCAAACACAAATCCCATCGCCACATAAACTAGCAACTTAGCGGTATGCACCACTGTCATCATCAAGGCGCCCGTGGTGACAACGACATTGTTATCATCGTAGTACTTATTGAGCATGGCGATATTGAGCGGACCCGGTGTGCCAACAAACACGCCCAAGCCCGTTTGTGCAAATCCGACCAAAAAGAAACTTTCAAAACGGCGGATCACTCGGTTAAAAGTGCTTGACCAAGTTATTAGTAAGATATAAATGCCGATAAATAACGGAATAAGCTCTAAATGGATAAAGCGTACTAACATGCCAAATACCAACAGTCCCGTCAATGAGCCCGCCAAAAATTGCCAAAAATAGGTAAAGTCTAAAGTATCCCGACCAAACCAAGCGCGCGTGGCATTACTAACGAGCTGGGTCACGCCATGCACTGGCACAATCGCTGCAGCAGGCACAAAAAATGGCATCAGTCCAATGAGTATCATGCCGCCGCCCACGCCTGTAATGGCGGTTAAAGCAGAGGTTAATAAATTGGCTAAGGCGAGTAAGCTATCATTCAGCATTTTTTGCCCTAAAATAAAAAACCCGATGTCATATCGGGTTTTTTGATAAGTGAGGGTTAGGCATCGTACGGGTCGCGTAGCACGATGGTTTCGGCACGGTCAGGACCTGTTGAAATAATGTCAACGGGACATTCGATGAGCTGCTCAATGCGTTTGATATAAGCTTTGGCATTTTCAGGTAGCTTGTCATACTCTGTCACACCCACAGTGCTAGTTTTCCAACCTGGCAAAGTTTCGTAGATGGGTTTGACATTCTCGTAAAACTCCGCATCGCTAGAGCCGCAAACTTCCCCACTTGGTAATTCATAACCCGTGCAGATATTAAGGTGTTCAAGGTCATCTAACACATCAAGCTTGGTCAAGCAGATACCAGATAGTGAGTTTAGTACCACAGCACGGCGTAGAATCGCTGCATCAAACCAACCACAACGACGGGCGCGGCCCGTGGTAGCACCAAATTCTTGACCCACAGTACCGATGTGCTCACCGATATCATCAAATAGCTCTGTTGGGAAAGGACCAGCACCCACGCGCGTGGTGTAAGCTTTGGTGATACCCAATACATAGTCAAAGTACAAGGGTCCAAGACCCGTGCCCGTTGCCACGCCGCCAGCGGTGGTGTTTGAGCTGGTAACGAAGGGATAAGTGCCGTGGTCAACGTCAAGCAACGTACCTTGCGCGCCCTCAAACATTAAGTTTTTGCCTTCTTTGCATAGCTTGTCAAGCTCGCCTGTCACATCAGCCACCAAGTCTTTTAGCGCATCACGCCACTCTTCTGCCAACTTTAAGGTCGCATCAAAATCAACTGCGTTCACCCCATAATATTGGGTCAAGGCAAAGTTATGGTATTCAAGGTTAGTTTTTAGTTTATCGGCAAAGTCAGCCCGCAACAAGTCAGCAAAACGCAACGCACGGCGCGCTACTTTATCTTCGTAGGCAGGGCCGATACCACGACCGGTCGTGCCAATTTTGTTGTTGCCGCGTTTGATTTCACGGGCTTGGTCAAGCGCTACATGCTGAGGCATGATCAGTGGGCAGTTGGGTGAAATACGGAGGCGCTCACGCACAGGCACGCCTGCTTCAACCAGTGATTGCATTTCTTTTAATAGCGCGTCTGGGGCTAGCACCACGCCATTACCGATATAGCAAGTAACCCCTTCACGTAGAATACCCGATGGAATCAAATGTAATACGGTTTTTTTACCGCCAACGACTAAAGTGTGACCGGCATTATGACCGCCTTGATAGCGCGCCACAGCACTGGCTTTTTCAGTCAATAAGTCAACGATTTTGCCTTTACCCTCATCGCCCCACTGGCTACCAAGGACAACGACGTTTTTTCCCGTATGTTTCATGATAAGTCACCTTTTATCAAAGTAATTGCTAAAAACAAGTTTACAACAGCTTAAAAATTAATTTTCTGCCAAATGCTCTAAGTACCAAACCCCATTCGCTACTTGTAAGCGGTGGGTGGTTTGCTCAGGTTCATCGGTTTCATCCAGCGCAATCATCACCCGATGCCCTTCTTGGCGTAGTGAGTCAATCGCTTGTTTGAGCGCTGGCGCATCAGGATGATTGGGTACATGTAAAATAGTTTGTACATGGCTATAAGGCACCACGGTAAAAGGCTGCTCATGTACTTGGATATGATTTTGCCAACGGTTTAGTTCGCAGCTAAAGCCAACGCCCGAACGCACGGCATCGGTATTATCAACTTCATGATGAAAATGATTGCTAAAACGACCACCACGAATCAGCGGCAATGACTCATCTGCCACGTACACATTAAAGACAACGCCTGTATGATAGTGATATCCCAATCCTGTGACATCGACACTGACGTTGGCATCCCAGTGGTCTTCAAGATAGCGCACCAAATAAGTCAAATCAGACAAGGCTTTAGCAATGATAGCATCGTGTTTAGCTTGAGTTGAGAGCCGTTCGCGCAGTTTTTGCAAGTCATTACCTGCCTCGCCTAGCACATAAAAATCGTTGGCAAGCTCGCCAAACTGGCTCATTTTGCTGGTCAAAAGTTTCAGCTCAGGTAACGCTTTATTAGCATAGAGCTCAATTAGTTTTTCTTGCAGATGCGTAGGTACACTGGCAAGCTGGCAAAGCTGCTGAAAAATCGCCACATGACCAATATCAATATGCGAGCGTGCAATCACATCCGTGCTATCTAACAAGGTAAATAGCACATCTAATAGTTCCACTTCACTGGCTAGTGAGTCGGTACCAAAAATCTCAGCGCCCAACTGTAGCGGGGTGCGCGAACCAAATAAGCCCTTTGGCATGGTATAGATTACATGCCCTGCATAACAATAGCGGGAAATTGATTTTGATGGGTTACTAGTGTCTTGATTATTGTGTAGACGCGCATCAATCCGCGCAATTTGTGGGGTGATATCTGCGCGCACCCCCATGAGCCGACCCGTTAGCTGATCAATGATTTTAAAAGTTTGTAATTTAACATCTTCAGACGCATAGCCGAGTAAGCTTTCAGTATATTCAATCATAGGCGGGCTAATAAATTCATAGCCATGGCTGATTAAAATACGGGTCAATTGATAACGCAGGGTTTCTTGCTTTACCGCTTCGGTTGATAGTAAATCGACAACCCCATCGGGTAATAGCCAAGTATTTTTTGTATTAAGATAAAAAGCAGACTGATTTGCCACATTTGTGGAATTTGATGCTAAATTTGACACAATAAATCCTAAGGATGATTAAATGATATATCACTAGACATGACAACAAGCGGCCATATGAAAACATAGACCATGAATTACCATGTAAAATCATAGAATAATCGATGAGAAGGGCACTTACAAAAATAAAATAAGCAAAGAATAAAATAAGGGCACTTTTCCTTTTCATTGTATCATAGCTTCACTGGGCTTAGGCATTTTTTTATTGCCCAATTTTTTATGCTAAACTGCGATACAATTTTATTGAAACTTATTTATTAAAACTAACACTCACGCAATCATTATAGGGAAATCCAATTCACCCATGAAACTCTTTGTCTCAACCACCTCCCCTTTCGCCCGTCTCGTGATGGTCGCCTGTTTACGCCAGCAAATTGATGCCGAGCTTATATTTGTCATGCCTTGGGAAAACCCACAAGAATTATTAGCGGTCAACCCTTTTAGCCAAGTACCTGCCCTGCTCACCGATAATCAATTACTCATCACTGAAAGCAGTGTGATTTTGGCGCACCTTATGCCGCAAATTTTCGCTGATGAAAAATCTGCTGCTTTAATAAGCCTGAGCTTAGGCATTATCAATCAAACTGTTCGCGCCTTTGCCACCGAGCGCTTTCATCCATCAAGTGCTACCCCCCATCCATTTATTGAGCGCTCCACCAGTCTATTGTCTAATTTACTCCCCAATGCACCACAGCTCGACGCACAAAGCGATGCGTTAAGCCAAATCTTTTTTGGTATCGCTTTAGGGTATTTAAAATTACGTTTGGCTGAGGTGTTTGACAAGGCAGTAAGTGAGGCAAACAAAGATGCACTTGAGCAATTTTATCCGCGAGATTTTATGCAAAAAACTCAGAGCCCTGCTTTAGAAAAACTACCAACATCTATCTCTCAACTTTAGCCAATCTTTCATCTAACACAATTAAAACGAAAAAAGAGCTCTTTATGTCCTATCATCCAAAAGCTGAATTAAACCAAACCAATGTACTGGGTACCGCACTAGCGAGTTGCTGTTTTGACCCGTTAACAGGTTATTATCGAAATGGTTTTTGTCATACCGGCGCTGGTGACGTCGGCTTACACACGGTTTGCGCCAAAATGACCCGAGAATTTTTAGAATTTTCTGTTGCCAAGGGCAATGATTTGGTGACACCTTTACCCGAATTTGGTTTTCCAGGACTGCAGCCCAATGATTTTTGGTGCGTGTGTGCTCTGCGCTGGGTGGAAGCATTGGATGCAGGGGTTGCGCCGCCGCTAAAGCTTGCCGCATGTCATGAGAGTCTCTTAGAGTTAGTGGATATAGAGACACTGCAGCAGTACGCTATTTAAGGCGATAGTGAAAAAATGACAGTTGCTAAGTCCATGGTTAACTAGATTCAACTAGGCTTTAGCGGTCTGTCACGTATAATTATCTTGAGATTGTCATTTTTCACTGTTATCATTATCAATCTAATTTTAGCGGTACGATTGCATTGTCAATGCATGACTTCTTTTTTATTCGTTTAAAAATCACTGAGAATTACAAAATAGCAAGAACAAACAGGCAAAGTGGCTTACTTTGATGTTTACTTGCTGTTTTGTGGTTGCTACCTTTTAGTACTTTGATAACGACTGGACACATTTATTCGATCTGATACAACTCTTTCAAATCGTGATAGCGAGGTTTTTGGTTATGACGCCACCCCACCAAAACAAAAATTTATCTGAACGCAGCGACGATTTATTAGAGCACCCCACTCAGACGACCCAGCGCGTAACGCCGCCTTTAGCCTCAACGCTTAATCCGCCACATGATATGTCTGCAGATGCTTTTACCCTTGCCAACGCTGATATCATGTATGATGAAATCGCTGATGAAGAACTCGATTTGCATGGTGATGATAGTTATATCTATGGCGAAGATTATGACGATGATAGCACTGTCGAAGTCTATGCACCTACCGATGTACCACCCCCCGAGTACAACCCTGAAGCTGAAATCACCGAAGATCGCTTTAAAGGGAAAAATGAGATTGCCAACTGCTTCGCCTACTCTCGTAAATCTGGGGAAAAAATCGGCGAGATTGAGCTTGATGATGTGCGCCGCGAATTATCCAACAACAATGTATTTGTTTGGGTAGGACTACACGACCCAAGTATTGAAACCATTCGAGAAGTCCAAGAGGCATTTGACTTGCACGAACTTGCCATTGAAGATGCTTTCGCTGAGCATCAACGCGCCAAAGTTGAAAGCTATGGTAATGATAGCGTGTTCGTGGTGGTACGAACCGCCAAATTGACCGAAAACACCATTCGTTATGGCACTACGGCTATCTTTATGGGTAAGCAATATATCATCACTATTCGTCAAGGTGCCTCTCATAGCTACGAAAGTGTGCGAGATTTTTGTCATCGCCGACCAGAAAAATTACGCCTTGGACCCATCTTTGTACTGCATGCCATTCTAGACTTTATCGTCGATAACTACTTACCTATCACTGAAAAATTAGGGCGTTATTTGCGTGAGCAAGAACGGGAAATTTTCTCTG
Organism: Moraxella sp. CTOTU48268; assembly: GCF_032069585.1. Classification (NCBI taxonomy): domain Bacteria; kingdom Pseudomonadati; phylum Pseudomonadota; class Gammaproteobacteria; order Moraxellales; family Moraxellaceae; genus Moraxella; species Moraxella sp. CTOTU48268. The sequence goes on along the minus strand of NZ_DAMALV010000016.1, from coordinate 25,990 downwards.
AAAACTTTAACAAGCATACGCTGCGCAATTTGTATGAATTAAAATCACAGCTCGTACATATGCGTGCTGTCATCTTACCCGTACAAGATATCTGTAATTTTTTTATCAATCATAAAAAGACTGATTTGATTCCAAGTTTTCCTAGCCAAGCCAAACCGTATTTTCGCGACGTCAATGACCATCTACTGCGGGCGCTCGATGCGGTCAATGGACTGAACGAAATGCTCAGTGTTGCCATGGATACTTACATGGCCGTGGTCAATATGGGTCAGAATGAGGTGGTACGAAAACTTGCCGCTTGGGCAGGTATCCTCGCGGTTCCGACCGCCGTCGCAGGGATTTATGGAATGAACTTTGATAATATGCCTGAGCTAAAAATGCATTATGCCTACTATATTTTGTTGGCATTTATTTTGACCATTTGTTTTACGCTTTACTATCGATTTAAAAAGGCAGGTTGGTTGTAAATTTGATCTTTAATTATAAAAGCTTAACAGATGATGCTGTTAAGCTTTTTTATTATTGGTTTATAAATTTATCAATTAAACACTATTCTCTAAACAGTAATTAAATTAAACAGCTCATCAATTTCTTCTTTCAAATGGTACATTTCAGTGTCATTCCATTTTTTGGATAAATGGCTGATGGGCAAAATCACACAGTGTAAATCGCGATAAGTGATGGCATTAAAAGTATTTCTCACGAGGGTTTTATTGGCTTCTCGTTCAAAATATTTAATTACATCAATATTTTGGGTAATGACTAAGACAGGTTTTAGAATACTATATAGCCAATCAAATAGATGGGTGTGTTTATGTTGGGGGCTTAGTAAAGTCTTTTTCGGGGTGATAACACTATAAAGGTAAGTTTCAATCACAGGATGGTTTGAGAGTTCATCAATCAAATTTTGCTGAAATATATGGTTGCGATTCCACTGTAAATCATCATTGTAGCTAGCGATGTCATAATGCTCAGCAAACGATTCACGATCAAACCCTGTGTCATCATGCCAAATATTTACATCAAACACGTCTAAATTAACTTCGCGAGCCGGATTGTAGCCGACCATCATGATTTTACACTTGAGTGGTGAGCCTGAACAGATAAAAGGACGTACTTTTACATTATCTAGTTGCTGCTCGCTAAGCAGCTGCTCAAGCTCAGTACGGAATTTTTTTAAATCCATTTTCACAATTTATTCCCAGAAAATTTACTATCAATAAAATCCCACAATTTTTATTATATTACCTAGTCGCTATACAACAATCAATATACTTTTAGCGATAATTAAGTCAGTGCTTAGCCAGTAAATAGCAAATAAAAAAACCTCAAAAAATATGAGGTTTTTTTATATTTATCGCTTGGTAGCTTATGACAGCGACAATTACAGTTTACTAGTTAGTTCTGGCAAGACTGTAAAAATATCACCTTCTAGGAAATAATCAGCCACTTGAGAGATAGGCGCTTCTGGGTCATTGTTGATGGCAACGATAACTTTTGAATCTTTCATACCTGCCAAATGCTGAATAGCACCTGAGATACCTGCGGCGATATATAGATTTGGTGCGACAATTTTACCCGTTTGACCCACTTGTAGGTCGTTTGGCACATAACCTGCATCAACTGCGGCACGTGATGCACCCATCGCAGCGCCTAGCTTATCAGCCAGTGGTTCAATATACTTGGTGAAGTTTTCACCGCTGGCTAATGCACGACCACCTGATACAACAATTTCTGCAGCAGTTAATTCTGGACGATCAGATTTTGCCAACTCTTCACCGACAAATTTTGATTTACCCGCATCTTCGCCTGCGCTTACTTGTTCTATGCTAGCTGCGCCGCCTTCTGCTGCCGCTGCATCAAATGCAGTGGTACGAACTGTGATAACTTTTTTGCTTTCAGTATCTTTAACGGTTGCAATGGCGTTACCTGCGTAGATTGGACGCTCAAATGTCTCTGCATCAATCACAGCGGTCACATCAGTTAGCATATTTACGTCTAACAAAGCGGCAACGCGTGGTAAGAAGTTTTTACCTGTTGTTGTCGCTGGTACAACGATATGGCTATAATCACCTGCAAGCGATACGACGAGTTTAGCGACGTTTTCAGCCAGTTGATGCTCAAAAGCAGCATTACTTGCGCAAAGCACCTTTGAAACACCTGCTACTTTAGCGGCTTGTTCTGCTACGGCTTCACAGCCAAGACCTGCAACTAATACAACGATATCGCCACCGATTTTGCTTGCTGCCGTTACGGTGTTGAGTGTTGCTTTTTTCATCTCTTTATTATCATGTTCTGCATATACTAAAATTGCCATGAGATTTTCCTTAATATTTGATAATCGCTATCGTTAAATGACGAATTAAATTGAAGGTAGTTAAATGATTAGATAACTTTAGCTTCGTTTCTTAATTTATCGACTAACTCGTCAACCGATTTAACTTTAACACCCGCTTTACGCTCTGCAGGTGGCGTTACTTTTACGATTTGAATGTTACTAGCGGTAGAAACACCATAATCTTCTGGTTTTTTCTCTTCTAATGGTTTTTTCTTCGCTTTCATGATGTTAGGCAGTTTGGCATAACGTGGTTCATTTAAACGTAAATCAGTGGTGATAACCGCAGGCAATGATAACTGAACGGTTTGTAAGCCACCATCGATTTCACGTGTTACATTGACGCTACCACCGTCGACTTTTACTTGTGATGCAAAGGTTGCTTGACCCACATCCATCAATGCCGCTAGCATTTGACCTGTTTGGTTGTTGTCATCATCAATCGCTTGTTTGCCTAGTAAAATGATGTCAGCGGCTTCTGCTTGTGCAATCGCTTTTAAAATTTTTGCCACTTGTAGGGGACGCACAGTGTCGGTCGTTTCAACTAAAATACCACGATCTGCACCCAGTGCCATTGCGCCACGGATTTGTTCTTGTGCTTCTTTTGGACCGATAGATACAACAACAATTTCAGAGACCACGCCCGCTTCTTGTAGACGTACAGCTTCTTCCACAGCAATCTCATCAAATGGGTTTACAGACATTTTAACATTGGTTAAGTCAACACCAGTGTTGTCCGCTTTTACACGAACTTTTACGTTATAGTCAACTACACGTTTAACAGCAACTAATGCTTTCATACGTTCCTCGTTTGTTATATGAATTAAAAAAGGAGGATAAATCCAAGTATCCCCAGTCATGATAAAATGAACATCCTATTCTTTTTCACTAAAAATAGCTTGGTGAGCTAACTTAGCGAACTAAAAAGAATAGTTATACTGTGAATACTCACAATACCCATTATCTTCGTTAATAATATATGTTGCGATAACTTACCCAACAAATCAAGAAAATCCTATGAATTTTAAGTCATAAAAAAATGGTTTGAATACATCAAAAATTCTTGAATTTTTCGAATATATCATAACTAAAATAATTAGGGAAATTTTTTAACTAAATATTCAACATACAATGATATTCAACATACAATGTCTTGTGCTTGATATAAACATTCAACATAAAACAAACGCGCAAAAAAAAACAACCTATCGTCTGGTTGTTTTTCTTTATTGCAAGCTAATTAAGATAAGCAGTTAATAAACAAACAATTAAGCTTGTAGTTATTATTATTGTGCTTCAATTTGTTCGGCTTGTGGGCCTTTTTGACCTTGGCTCAATACGAAGCTCACACGTTGACCTTCTTTAAGTGTTTTAAAACCTGAACCTTGGATTGCACTGTAATGAGCAAAAACGTCTTGACCGCCATTGTCTTGAGCGATGAAGCCGAAACCTTTGCTCTCATTGAACCATTTTACAGTACCAGTAGCTTTATCTGACATAAAAAATCCTACATTAAAAATTAACTATGTTATCTATAACGCTTGCAATTACTTAGGTAAATACAGGGTGTTATAAATTGTCATCGCCAAAAATTTGTTAAGTGTATTTTAGCGAATAATGACAGTATAGCCTAGTTTTAGCGTTTCACCTACTATTTTTTGAATTTTTTACCACAAAGTTACAATTAAAAAGGGATTTAAATTGACTTTATTAAGCTAGATTAAAGGCGATAACACCGTTCATCAACATATTGATAAATATCGCAATACTGGTCACGATAATCACCAGTGAAAATGATAGACTGTAGTCCATATATTTGATGGGCATACTCATATCATCGACATCTTTAATATCGCTTGCCTGATCTTTGAGTAGATAAAATCCATAAATCCAACCAAATATGCTATACAAAATATAGGCAAATGGCACGACTTTGGCAATGGTACTAAATGCACCATAATATACGGCAACCACGGATACCATAAGCCACACAGTTTCTAATATGGAGCTCACGCTAAATAACGTCGATTGCGGCAGTTTTCCTAAGTTTTTCTTCAAAACTATGGATTCATACGCAATCAGTAGAGCGACAATTAAGGTACCGACCAGATAAATTGCTTGCCAATTTAATGTATAGCTATCCCCCATCAGGTGATTCAAAGGATTTGCCAATGCAGGCAAAGAACTCATACCGCTAAAAGTGTGTAAAAAAGTTGCAGTCGACAACTGCCAAACAGACGCTATATTCAAAACAAATCTCATAAACTTTACATGTATACCCATTATTTTATACTAAAAAACCCTGTCCATGTAACTTTACACGGCGCAGGGTTATTGTCATTTTATTGTTTTTACCAATTGGGTATGATGCCATTGGTAAAACTAACTGGGTGCAAAACTAGTTTTTCTCTTTGTCGATGATTTTGCTTGAGGTGATCCAAGGCATCATACCGCGAAGTTTGGCACCTGTTTTTTCGATTTCATGCTCAGCGGTTTGACGACGGCGCGCTGTCATTGATGGGTAATTTGACATACCTTCAGCAATAAACATTTTTGCATATTCACCTGATTGGATACGTTTTAGGGCATTACGCATCGCTTCACGTGATTGGTCATTAATAACTTCTAAACCTGTTACGTATTCACCGTATTCTGCGTTGTTACTGATTGAATAGTTCATATCAGCAATACCGCCTTGGTACATCAAGTCTACGATCAATTTTAATTCGTGTAGACATTCAAAGTAAGCCATTTCTGGGGCATAGCCTGCTTCAACCAAGGTTTCAAAGCCCATTTTGACCAGTTCAACCGCACCACCACAAAGTACCGCTTGCTCACCAAATAGGTCCGTTTCAGTTTCGTCTTTGAACGTTGTTTCGATGATACCTGAACGACCACCGCCTACGCCCATCGCGTAAGATAATGCGACTTGTTTGGCTTGTCCAGAGGCATCTTGGTAAACGGCGATTAAGTCAGGAATACCGCCGCCTGTGGCAAATTCGTTACGCACGGTATGACCCGGTGCTTTTGGCGCAATCATAATGACGTCTAGGTCTTTGCGTGGTACCACTTGGTTATAATGAATTGAGAAACCATGGGCAAATGCAAGCGTGGCGCCTTGTTTGATGTTTGGCTCAATCACGTCATTGTATAGTTGTTTTTGGAATTCATCAGGGGTCAAAATCATGACTAAGTCAGCTTGCTTGACGGCTTCTTCTACTTCAGCTACTTTTAGGCCGGCATTTTCTGCTTTTTTCCAAGATGATGAATCTTTACGAAGACCTACCGTAACATCAACGCCGCTGTCTTTTAGGTTCAATGCGTGCGCGTGACCTTGTGAGCCATAGCCGATAATCGCAACTTTTTTGCCTTGGATGATTGATAGATCACAATCTTTATCATAAAAAATGTTCATAACTATTTCCTTGTGTAAAAAACAACTACTATTAAAAGGTTGGTAAATTTAGACGCTGAGGATTTTTTCGCCCCGAGCGATACCAATAACACCAGAACGTACTACCTCTAAAATGCGTTCACGTCCCATCAATTCGATAAAGCCGTCCAATTTTGCGGTGTCACCGACAATTTGAATGGTATAGACATTGGGCGTGATATCAACAATACTTGCACGGAAGATATCCGCACAGCGCTTCACTTCTTCGCGGTTGCTACCCGTGGCACGCACTTTGATCAGCATGAGTTCGCGCTCAATATGTACACTATCGGTCAGCGTGGTTACTTTAACGATTTCAATCAGCTTGTGCAACTGTTTGGTCACTTGCTCAATCTTATTTTGATCGGTATCTGTGGTCAAGGTCAAACGCGATAAAGTCGGGTCATCGGTTGGCGCGACGTTCAATGTCTCGATGTTGTAGCCACGTTGTGAAAACAAGCCAACCACACGAGACAGTGACCCTGATTCATTTTCCATTAAGACAGAAATTAAATGTTTCATTAGGTACGCTCCCCTTTGGCTAACCACATATCACGCATTGACTGACCTGCTAATTGCATTGGATAAACATGCTCGTTTTTATCGACTAGCACATCGATAAATACCAATCGATCTTTGAGTGATAAAGCATAAGCAAGTTGTTCATCAAGTTTGGCTGGGTCAGTGATTTGGATACCGACATGACCGTAAGCTTCTGCAAGTTTGACAAAATCTGGCAATGAATCCATATAAGAGTGCGAATGGCGACCTTCATAAATCATGTCTTGCCATTGTTTTACCATACCCAACTGGGCGTTGTTAAGATTTAGAATCTTCACTGGTAAGTTATATTGTAGGCAAGTTGATAGCTCTTGGATATTCATCTGAATTGAGCCTTCACCTGTGATACAGACCACATCACGCTCGGGGTTAGCAAGTTTGGCTGCCATTGCATAAGGCAATCCTACCCCCATGGTGCCTAAACCCCCTGAGTTTAACCATTGACGCGGCTCATCGTATTTATAGTATAGGGCTGCAAACATTTGGTGCTGACCCACATCAGATGTGATGATAGCTTTACCATGCGTTAACTCATATAAGCGCTCAACAACGTGCTGTGGTTTCATGCCATTGCTGTCGTCTTTGTCATAGCGCAGACCATGACGTTTACGCCATTCATTGATTTGCGCCCACCAATCATTTAACGCGGCTTGGTCAAGCTGTGCGTTATTTTCTGTTAATACGGCGAGCATATCACTTAGCACATTTTTTACATCACCGACGATCGGGATGTGTGCATTGATGGTTTTTGAGATTGATGCAGGGTCGATATCAATATGGATAATTTTAGCGTTTGGACAGAATTTTTGCGTATTGTTGGTCACACGGTCATCAAAACGCGCACCGACGGCCAAAATTACATCTGAATTGTGCATGGTCATATTGGCTTCATACGTACCATGCATCCCAAGCATACCTAAAAACTGTTTATCCGACCCTGGATAAGCGCCCAATCCCATCAAAGTATTGGTCACCGGCAAATTAAGTAAACGAGCTAATGCGGTTAATTCTGCACTTGCGTTTGACGCAATCACGCCACCCCCTGAATATAATACAGGGCGTTTAGCAGCAAGTAAGGTTTCGATGGCTTTACGAATTTGTCCTGAATGACCGCGAACCGATGGTTGGTAAGAACGCATACTGACCGACTCAGGGAAATGGTAAGGAAATTTTTCGTTAGGCGCGGTTTTGTCTTTGGGTACATCAATCACCACAGGACCTGGGCGACCAGAGCTTGCGATATAAAACGCTTTACGCACGATTTCTGGGATTTCGCTGGCATGACGTACTTGAAAACTGTGTTTGACGACAGGACGTGACACACCAATCATATCAGTTTCTTGGAACGCATCATCACCGATGAGGCTTGAAGGCACCTGACCTGAGATGATAACCATCGGAATAGAATCCATAAACGCGGTAGCGATGGCGGTAACCGTATTGGTGGCGCCTGGACCCGATGTTGCCAATACCAACCCAGTTTTACCTGTCACACGGGAATAAGCATCTGCCATATGACCCGCTGCTTGTTCGTGACGCACGAGGATGTGCTCAATGCTATCTTGTTTGAACAAAGCATCATAAATATGCAACACGGCGCCACCTGGATAGCCAAAAATGTATTCAACACCTTCGTCAATTAGCGCTTGCACCAGCATTTCTGCACCAGACATCATGACAGGTTCACCTGCTGAGGCTTTGGCGGTTTTTTTGTCAAAATTGGGTGCAGCGTGAGCCGTTTGGTTTTCTCCCGTCATATTGGGAGCTTGGGTAGTTTGAGTCACTGTCATCACCTTTTATGGTCGTCTTCAAAAATGATACTGGGAAGTTGTTTTAGATAAAAATTGCTAAATGATTAGCAAGAATCTTCAACACTGCCATAAGGTAACAGTGAACAAATCAGACGAGGGCAAAAAGCATGATAACCAAAAAAGAAAGCATCACGAAAATGACGTAATGTATAAATTGATGGCTACTTTTTGTCTTTGTTGACCGATAAGTCAGGGTTGTTAGATTCTTTTGTTTAGATTCATAAACAACAACAACGGTAAAAAATGCTCTCATCCAATTGTAGAGCCTAATTAGCGGATAGCGCCAATTAGCTTAGATTTTACCAATTAGTAACCAACGATAATTGTTACTAACGACCAGTAGAGGACTTATGATGTGAGTTTTTTTAACACTTGTCAATAAAAAAAAGCTACTAGAATTTATAACTTTTAGTTATAGGTAAATGAATTCGTTTGAGGCTTGGTTTTAAGGCTTGGTTTTAAAGCTTGATAAATTTTAAAATCTCAGACTGATTGAGCCAGTCGTTTTTAGAAAATCACATTTAAGAGATTAAACGATTATCTTGTCAAAATTTACTGCTAAAAGCTATCAAGCTGTGATAGGCTATCGCATAACTTTCTAGTTTCTTGCACAGGAAAAACAATGTTAAAGCCACTGTTTTTGTTATCACTCATGTTATCACCATTCATTATGGCGAATTCAAATGCAGCCACTTACTACAAGTGGACTGACAAAAATGGTGTACCGCATTATAGCCAATATGCCCCGACCAATGGTGTTAATTTGCGACAAGTGCAAGTGATTAATACCCGTGAACTTGGACCTAGTAGTCGTGCACCTGCAACCGCTGGCAATAGCACAGGTGCTGCATCAGGTGTATCACCAACGCTGACAGCCGATCAAAAACGTGCTGCTGAACTTGAAGCACAAAATCAGCAACTCAAAAAACAGCAAGATGCGGAGCGCTGTAAATCATTACAAAATACCCTTGCTAATCTAAACCAAGGCGGGCGTGTCTATGAAATGGATAATAAAGGTGAACGTAAATATTTAGATGGTCGTGAAATTGAGCTACGCCGTCAGCAAGTCGCGCAAACAGTGAGCCAATACTGTAAATAACTTTGCATGCTATATAAATTTAGCATTCAATTAAAATTAAAGGTTTGTAAAGGTTAAAGGTGAGTGAATTCTTACCTTTTTTCTATTGAACCTTCTTAACCTGCCGTGATTTTAATCTTGCGTGATTTGATGGATGATGTCACCGATTGCCGATGCCATGTGATTGGCCTGCAATGCATATTCACCCATTTTTTCTGCTAACGTATCACCCGCTTTGCCATGTATGAGCACGGAGGTTAGCATGGGTGCGGCAATTGCTTGCCCCAATAAGCCCGCCATCAGACCTGCCAAGCAATCGCCCATGCCAGCGGTTGCCATACCGGCATTGCCCAAGCCGCAAATACCAATGCTGTCTCGTTCAAGCACAATCGTTTGTGCCCCTTTGATAAGCCAATTGCCCCCATAGTGGTGAGCTAATGCCCGAATCGCGCTGATTTTGTCTCGATCGATGTCAGCATAGTGTTGATTGAGCAAACGTCCTGCTTCCGCTGAATGCGGCGTTAGGTAAAACCGTTGGTTTGACTGTCCCAATCGTGGTTGAATTGGCGCATTTAAACCGTCACTCATGCCTGCCCAATCTGCCAAATGGTATAAACCATCGGCATCAATGACACATAGCTTCTCTGATTGTATGATCGCCGTAAGATACTGGTTAAATAACTCCAACGTTACTTTATCTCTACCCAGACCCATGCCAATAGCAACCACATCCACCGCGTTAATCAGCTCGATGACGCTAGCGATATTGTGTAAATCCGCGGTCATGGCATTGGGCAAAGCGGTGATAATAGCTGAATGAAAATCACCATGACAAGCAACGGTGACTTTGCCTGCACCACTGTTCAATGCTGCACTGGCGGCCAATATCGCTGCCCCTGCCATGCCATGCCCATCCTCTAATCGATTGCCACCGATGATGAGTACATGACCATACGTACCTTTATGGCTCACCTGCTGACGTTGTGGCAAGTTAGGTAGTAGGTAATGCAACAAGATACCCGATTGCTCAACAGGAAGCAAAGGCACATCGATAACGCTGCCAACATAATCTTTACTATCCCCCATATGCAGTCCGACCTTTCGCCCAATTAAACAAAGTGTCTTGTCTGCCTTAATCGCAGTATCATCATATACTTCGCCCGTAGCGGCATTAAGTCCGCTGGGTACATCGATGCTGATGACTTGACAAGCGTGAACTTGCTTGCGGTATTGATTAATCCAATTGATGATTGTCTGATAATCACCGCTAGGCTTGCCATCGAGCCCAATCCCCAATAACCCATCAATCACCACATCATAATGATAGCTTAAACCAAGCTCATAAAATGGCTGTAAAAATGCCGTCAACGTCAGATATTTTGCCGCATTTGCACAGCTTGACTGGTACAGGTGCTTTGCTGTTTGGCTGTCGAGGGTGCTAGGCGCTGCGACTTGTACTACGGTAACTGACCAATTTGGGCAAAGCTGGTTCACATAATGCGCCACCAACCAAGCATCGCCGCCATTATTACCCGCGCCTGCCACTACCAATACCGATTTTTGAGAGTGACTGCTTTTTTGAAGGTAACTGCTTTTTTGAAGGTGACTGCCTTTTTGATTGTTACTTTCATGCTTGATGATGTGTGCAAGTTGCCATGCAGCTTGTTGCATTAAGGCAAAACTGTCATTTTTGCTAAACCAGTTTTTTTCAATGTCATAAATTTGTTTGGGGCTATATAAGGCAATGGCGTTTTGCATCACAGTAGTTTTATCCGTCCGTGCATTACTTTGCATAAGATGATCCAATGATGTGGTAGGTGTTTATTTTGCTATAATAGCATTTTAATTTTATCTGGTTGTTGGCATGTTGGACACTACAAATGAACTCAATGCACTCAAGGGCTGGATAAAGGCGCAAGCCAAGGCTTTGGGGTTTGCTGATTGTGGCTTTGTCCATCCAACCAATCCCATCTTTGTAAAACAGCTTGATGCCTTGCAAACCTGGCTAGCACAAGGTAAACATGGCGATATGCTGTTTTTTGAAGACAATCATGATAAACGTGCTAACCCTGCCCTGTTAGTTGACAGGACGCAAAGTATCATTAGCGTGCGTTTAGATTATTTGGTCACGCCGCCGCCCAAACGCAGTGTGCCAGACGATGAGCGCCCCAACTCAGCGATTATTGCCCGCTATGCTCGAGGACGTGATTATCATAAAACCATGCGAGGGCTACTAAAAACCCTAGCCAGACTGATTCAAGAAAAACTGACCACCGATTATCCGCAATATGCCAACGACTTTGTATTTCGCCCCTTTAGCGACTCCGCGCCTATATTTGAGCGCGCGTTGGCTGAGCAAGCAGGTTTGGGCTGGACAGGCAAACACACTTTGCTGATTCATCCACAAGCGGGGTCATTTTTTGTGTTGGGGGAATTATTCACCAGCTTGCCTTTGGCAGAGGATAAAAAGCAAATCGAAACCGTCTCATCGCATTGTGGCAGTTGCCGTGCTTGTATTCATGTGTGCCCTACCCATGCCATCCGCAAAACACCCACCGGGCATTATGATGTCGATGCACGGCTGTGTATTTCGTATTTAACCATTGAATTAGATGGCAAAATCCCTGTAGAACTTCGCCCCAAAATCGGTAATCGCATTTTTGGCTGTGATGATTGTCAGTTGATTTGTCCTTGGAATAAATTTGCCAGATTAGCGACGATTGAGGATTTTAATCCGCGTCACCGTTTAGATGAGGTGTCACTGCTTGAGTTATGGGCATGGGATGCACAGGATTTTTTGACAAAAACTGAAGGCTCGCCGATTCGCCGCACGGGCTACGACAATTTTATGCGCAATGTGGCGGTAGCCTTGGGCAATGCACCATTTAGCCAAGCAATTATTGTCAAATTGCAACAAAAACGCCCAATATTAAGCGAAAACACACAAGAACATATTGATTGGGCGATCCAGCAACAACTTAATAAAAGTTAAAATGATGAGTTGGGTTGTTGTAAAAAAGCAATTTCCTCATCACTGGATTGTCTACCCAAAATCGCATTGCGGTGCGGATAACGCCCAAATCTCTCAATAATGGCTTGATGCTTATATTCAAACGCTAACGTATCGGCACTGGCGTATTTTTTAAACAGTGGCAACGCCTGCTGATGAATGTTTACCGATTCCGCATGCATAAAAGGCATTAAAGCAAAATTGCGTTCGTCTTCATTCAACTTGTCAAAATCTGGCTGTTTGACGATTTCTTGCGCCAATACTAACGCCATGCTATCTTGGGCAAAAGCTTGTGAAGAATCTCGAAAAATATTGCGCGAAAACTGATCCAATACAATGATTTCTGCCAATCGCCCTTTTGTACTGGCTCGCCAATCCCCTAACTCGCCTCGTTTGGCTTGCTCAAGTGTGGCTAAAAATTTAGCCGTTACAGTTTTATCAAAATCCTCATTTTTGGCAAACCAAAATGGCTTAGTATTTTCCTGCAACCAAAAATCTAATACCTTTTTAGCGTCCGCTGATAAGGGTTGCGCTGCTACCTGTGATTGATTGGTCATTTGCTTTCCTTTTGTAGGGTAATTATAGTGACTTGTCGGGTAATTATAGTGACAAATTTTGCTAAACAAGCGCGATTTACCTATAATGTGGCACAAATTTAGATTGAGAACAACCATGTATCCTTTTTTACGACTTGGCACCCATGCCATCAAAAGCGCGATTAAACAAAAGCAAGGTCATTCGCTTCAATTAACCGATACCAGCGAAATCACCTTGACCGCTAATATCAACGATATTGACAATTTTTTTGAAATGAACAACGGGCGTGTTTTTACGCTGTTTGATTTGGGAAGAAACGATCTTGCCATTCGCTCCGGGCTTGCCAAAAAATTATTCAAGCACCGTTGGGGGCTGGTGGTCGCTGGTAGCACCATTCAATATCGTAAGCGTGTTCGTTTATTTGATAAGGTCACCATCAAAACCCGACTGATAGCCGTTGATGAGCGCTGGTTTTATATCGAGCAAAGCATGTGGGTCAAAGGTCAGCCGACTTGCTCTGCGCTGCTACGCACAGGTATCACCAACATCGTGACAGGCAAGGTTTTGCCGACTGAGCAAGTGCTCAGCGCATTGGATTATAAAGATATCAATATGCCACCTGATGACTGGGTCAAAGCTTGGTCGGACGCCGATAAAATCCGCCCATTTCCTAAAGCCAATGTCCACCTTGCCAAAGATTCTGCTATCACCGAGTAACCCATAAATGCCTTTAACTTTAGATGATTTTGATTATCAACTGCCCGATGAACTCATTGCTCGCTATCCGTTAGCGGTGCGCTCCGCCTCTCGATTGCTGTATTTGCCTGCCCATGGTCAACCCAAAGACCAACAATTTGTGGATTTGCCAGAGTTGTTAAATAGTGGTGACTTGGTGGTGTTTAATGACACCAAGGTCATGAAAGCAAGGCTGTTTGGGCAAAAAGCCAGTGGCGGCGCGGTCGAAGTATTGGTCGAGCGTATTTTGCCCGATGGTGCTATTAGCAGCCAAAAGCACACCGCTTTGTGTCATGTACGCGCCAGCCGCAGCCCAAAAGAGGGGCAAACGTTGAGCCTTGCCGATGGTAACATCCATGCCACAGTAATGGGGCGTGAGGACAATTTATTTTTAATAGCGTTTGACCAGCCGATATTGCCTGTGCTTGAGCACTATGGCGAACTGCCGATTCCGCCCTATTTTGAGCGCCATGCCGATGACAATGACGAAACCCGTTATCAAACGGTATTTCATGACCCAGCCAAACTTGCCAGCGTAGCCGCACCGACCGCGAGCCTGCATTTTGATGACAATGTATTGGCTGCATTCAAGTCCAAAGGCATCAATACTGCCTTTGTCACCTTGCATGTCGGTGCAGGCACATTTGCCCCTGTCAAGACAGATGATATTTTGCGCCATAAAATGCACTCAGAATATGCCGAGTTACCCCAAGCGACTGCCGATTTGATTAACCAAACCAAAGCCCGTGGCGGGCAAGTGATTGCGGTCGGTACCACTGTGACACGGGTATTAGAAACGGCGTTTCAAAAAACCGCCAGCTTTGAAAATCCAATGCTATCGGCTTGGTCAGGTGATACCGATATTTTTATTTATCCGTCATTTAGGTTTGGGGTGATTGATAAGCTCATCACCAATTTTCATTTGCCGAAATCCACGCTATTGATGCTGGTGTCAGCGTTTGCAGGCAGTGAGCCTATCAAACAGGCTTATCAGCACGCCATCGAGCAACGATATCGTTTCTTTAGTTACGGTGATGCGATGTTGTTGGATAAAGTGGTATAATTTCAACCTCTTATGAATTTAACCTTTTAAAAAACCTGTTACAGAAACTTTAGATTATGCAATTCACCTTACATAAAAACGCTACAGGCGAGAGCCGTGCTCGCCGTGGTACGGTTCATCTCGCTCATGGCGATGTGCAAACCCCTGCCTTTATGCCTGTCGGTACTTATGGCACCGTCAAAGGCATGCTACCGCGGGATATCCACGAAATCGGTGCCGAAATCATCTTAGGCAATACCTTTCATTTGTGGCTGCGCCCAACGACCGATGTCATTGACAAATTTGGCGGGTTACATGACTTTATCGGTTGGAACAAGCCGATTTTGACTGATTCGGGCGGTTTTCAAGTCTTTAGTCTGGGCGCAATGCGTAAAATCGTCGAGGAAGGTGTGCATTTTCGCTCGCCCATTGATGGCGCAAAGGTGTTTTTATCCCCTGAAATATCGATGCAAATTCAATACTCACTGAACTCAGATATCGTCATGCAGTTTGATGAATGCACGCCTTACCCTGCAACGCCTAGCGAAGCGGATACATCGCTTGAACTATCACTGCGTTGGGGCGAGCGCTGTAAAAATGAGCATGAAAAACTTGGTAACAAGAATGCTTTGTTTGGTATTATCCAAGGCAGTATGTATCGCAACCTTCGCGAAAAATCCCTAGAAGGTCTTTTAGATATTGGGTTTGATGGCTATGCCATTGGCGGGCTTTCAGTCGGTGAGCCAAAAGAAGAAATGATGGCGGTGCTTGATTACTTACCCGATGATATGCCAGCCGATAAGCCCAGATACTTGATGGGCGTGGGTAAGCCTGAAGATATCGTGGAAGCGGTACGCCGCGGCGTTGATATGTTTGATTGCGTGATGCCAACACGTAATGCACGAAATGGTCATTATTTCACCACTTTTGGCGCCGTTAAAATTAAAAATGCGGTGCACCGATTTGACCAAAGTCCGCTTGATAGCGAATGTGATTGTTATACTTGTCAGAATTTCAGCCGCGCCTATTTGCATCATTTGTTCAAGTGCAATGAAATGCTATCGGCACAGTTGGGCACCATACACAATTTACGTTACTATCAGCGCTTGATGGCAGATATCCGTCAGTCCATTGAGGATGATAAGTTTGATGCGTTTGTCGATACTTTTTATCAGCAGCAAAACTTACCAAAACCTGATTTGCATTTGACCTAAAAACCACCTAAAAAGACCTAAAAAAAAGAGCCGATTTGGCTCTTTTTTACTTTTCAGATGCTGCTGTTGATACGCTAAAATACGTTAAATAGCAATGCTATCCTTTCTTACTACCTTATCTGACTAAGCCACGTTCGCTATGAATCAGGGAATCCAATAGCAATTGTACCAAAGGTTCTTGGGGTAATAGCTGCTCGGTCACTGCTACAATGGCTTCTTCCTTGGTCAGTCCTGAACGGAAAATCACCCGATAAGCTTGGCGCAGATAATCAATAGTCTGCTTTGACCAACCTTTACGGCGCATGCCTTCGATATTAAGACCATGGCTTTTGGCAGGGTTACCCGATACCATGTTAAAAGCCGCAACATCTTTTAAAATCAAGCTTGCACCACCAATCAAACTATAATCATCAATGCTACAAAATTGGTGAATACCTGAATTACCGCCGACAATCACATGGTTACCGATGCGGACATGCCCTGCAATCCCCACATTATTAGCCACAATGTTGTCGTTGCCAATTACGCAATCATGCGCAATATGGGTATTGACCATAAACAGATTACGGCTACCAACGCGTGTGATGCCTTTATCTTGTACCGTGCCGCGATGAATACTACAGGCTTCGCGAATGCGATTGTCATCGCCGATTTCTAGCCACGTCTCCTCACCTTGGTATTTGAGATCTTGGCAGTCTTCGCCAATGCTAGCGAATTGAAAAATCTGGTTACGCTCACCGATACGGGTAAACTTGCTAATGACGACATGGGGGTGAAGCACGGTCTGTGCCCCAATTGTGACATGTTCACCAATAATGCAATACGGCCCTATCTTGACCGACGGGTGTATCGTTGCAGTGGCATCAATAATCGCCGTTGGGTGAATCGTCATGAAAAATCCTTATACCAGCCCACTATTCAACAAGAATTAAAAATACAGGTTTAGCTGAACCCATAGGCAAAGCTAACTATAAACAGCAGGTTAAAATAAAAACGACATTATAGCATTTTTACTAAAGTATGCCATTTTTATCAAGGATTTTGCTTAACTTAAACAGATTTTATCGGTATAGCTTACTCAAACGCGCCTTATTCAAGTCATGTGAATATGATGTTAAAGTCATGACTGGTGATATTGGGTACGCTGCTCTGCAATGGTGATTTCTGCACTGGCTGCCAAATCATCACCCACGCACGCTGTACAACTAAATTTATAGATACTGTGACGCTCCATGGTCTTTTTGGCGCGTAAAATGAGCTGATCACCGGGGATGACTTGACGTTTAAAACGCACTTTATCGACCCCAGCGAACAGATAAATATAGCCATCTCTTGGTTTGACATTTTTGCTGATAAAACCCAGCACACCCGCTACCTGCGCCATCGCTTCAATCATTAAGACGCCTGGCATGATAGGCTCTTCAGGAAAGTGACCATTAAAGAAAGGCTCGTTAATGGTGATGTTTTTAACACCGGTAATCCACTCATTGGGTTTTACCGCAGTGACTCTGTCTAATAGCATAAAAGGATAACGGTGAGGCAGATAATCACGTAACACAACGGCATTGAGAGGTAATGTCACCCCAATCTGTGCAAGGCTAGCGATGTCTTCATCAATCAACTTATCAAAATCCATGGATATATCCTTTATACTTTTAAATCATCTTTATCAAAAAAATAGATTTGTGAAAAACAACCATTGTAACGGTTTTAAGATTGAGTTTACAGTTGTTTTCTCAAATTATTTGATGGATAAACGTAATGATTAACTTTTTGGTTTGCCAAGTTGCTTAAAATTAATATAGGCTCTTTTCCATAAGCTATTGGGCATCACTGGCATGCCTGAAGAATATACACCCGGTTGGTGAATCGATTTGGTTACCATCGTCATGCCAGTAATCGTGACATCATCACAAATTTTGATATGACCTGCAAAACCTGATGCGCCACCAATCATGCAGCGTTTACCAATTTCTGTACTGCCAGCAATCCCAACACACGCTGCAATCGCCGTGCCAGCACCAATTTTTACATTGTGGGCAATTTGCACCAAATTATCAATAATGACATGATTACCGATAACCGTATCATTAATTGCACCGCGATCGATACAGGTATGGCTGCCTACGCTGACATGATCGCCCAATACCACTCGCCCTAATTGGTGAATTTTTTGCCAACCTGCTTCATCTGTACTGCCTTTAGGAGCAAAGCCAAAGCCGTCATTGCCAATGCTGGCATGGCTGTGCAAGCTGACATGTTTACCCAATACACAATCATGCCCGATATACACATGCGGTGCAATTAAGCTACCTTCGCCAATCACGACATTGGGCTGAATATTGACTTGGGCCTCAATCTTGACACCATCACCAATGACGCAGTTATCGCCAATTTGGCTATACGCCCCAATACGCACATTGTCGCCCAACTGCAGATTGTTACCCAAAATGGCAGTGGGGTGAATCAAACAATCTGATAAATTAGGGTTGACTGTCTGATGATACGCTTGCGTCGGTTCAAACAATGCCGTCAGTTTGGCATACGCGGCATAAGGTGATTTGACCACGATGGCAACGCTATGGCTTGGGCATTTTTCCTGCAAAGATGCGGGGACTAGCACAGCACCAGCGCCCGTGGTCTGCAATTTTGATTCAAATAGAGGGTTGGCGATAAACGTGATATCGGTGTCGGTGGCGTCCTCAAGGGCGGCGATTTTGGAAATTTGTTTCTGCAAGTTTTGGTCGGTTTGCCCATCCCCTTGGTCAATGACGTCACTAGCTAAAAAATCCAAAATTTGTGCGATGGTGAACGCCATTTGATTACTCCAATCGTTTGCTTAAAATTTGCCTTAATTTTACACACAAAATAAAAAACGCAATAGTCGAATATTGCGTTTTTGCTAAAACCTCTGAGCTTAAAAAATATTATTTTACTTGATCGTTAATCGCTTTGGTAAAATCTGCCGTTACATCCCATTCAGGTTTCACATAACTAACCGTTCTATCACGATTATCAATGAGCACATCAATATTTTTTTGACGCACAATATTTTCTTTAATGGCTTGGATTTTAGGGACAATTCGCTGCATCACTTCTGCCTCATTGGTATCAATGATGGACTGGATTTGACTGGCAACCTGTTCATAGTTTTGTAAGTTGGTTTGAATTTGCTTACGCAAATCATCCTTTTGTGCTTGGGTCATCTGAGCGTTTTGCGTGGCATATTGTTTTTGCAAACGCTCAATGGTCGCTTTATAGCTGTCAAGCTGCTGCTGCTTTGGTTTGACCGCCGCTTGCACCACGCCAATTTTGGTTTTAGCGATGTTAGTATTATTGATGGCAACTTGGGAATTCCAAACCGCAACGGTATTGGCAAAAACTGGCATTGCCAATACACTCAAAATGCTCGCTGTGGCTAACTGAGTCATTATTTTCATATACATAGACCTTTTAGAATGTACGTCCAATTTCGAACTGTACATTATCGATTTTATCTTTATCTTTATCATTGAGCGGAACGGCATAGCTTAATGAGATTGGACCAATTGGGGTAATCCAAGTGAAGCCCGCACCCGCGCTAAAACGCATGTCATTGTCTTTTTCATTTAATAGCGATACGGTATTGCCACCCACTGTGACTTTTTGGTCATATTTATTGGTGGTGTCAAACACTTGTGCCCCTTCAACAAATAATACGGGACGGATTTGGTCTGCCCAATCGCCTTTAAACGGCATCGGCAAGATTAGTTCAGTACCCACTTGCGCGAGTGCATTACCGCCAATCTCTTCTGGGTAATTATCGACCCCATTATTATTCTTCACTGGGTAATAACGATTACTGGTAGGGCCTAAAGTGGCATTCTCATAACCACGCACTGAGCCATAACCCCCTGCGAAGAAGTTTTCCCAGAAAGGTAAATCGTTACCATATCCTAACTTGGTATAACCGCGTAGTACGGTATTTTTTAGGAACGGGCGATAGTAGTTCCCTTGGTAGACCAGTTTTTGGTAAGTGGCATCGCCGAAGGCCAGTTCCAAATTGACGTTATGTGACATACCTTTGGTTGGAAAACGTCCACGGTCAAGCGTATTCATATTCCAGCCTAAGTTTAAGCTCGCGGTATTAAAGGGGTCTGATTCGAATGATTCATTGCCATCGGAGTCTGAACCTATTTCAAGATTGCCTTCGTCTTTTAAGTATTGATAGTTTGATACCGCTAACAAAGCGCCTGCTTTGATTTTGGTGCTATCTAGTGTAAGACCGGCACTTAAACTCTTATTTTCATCAATCGGATAGCTAAAACCTAAGGTGCCGCCATACGAATCTGTTACGTAGTTTGAAATATTTTTGCTGTCATATTTGGTTTTGCGTGCATAAATACTGGCACTTTGCGATATCCCATCTGGGGTAAAGTATGGGTTGGTATAGCCCAAATTATAACTATCTAACGTCTCAGAACGCGATAACGAAATATTGACCTGATTACCTGTACCCAAAAAGTTAGATTGACTTAAACCTGCTTGGAAAGTGATACCACCACTTTGTGAATAACCAGCCGCAATGGTACTGGTACCTGATGGTTGCTCCTCTACTGCGACATTGATATCTACCTGATCGGGGGTGTTAGGGACAGGTTTGACATCCATGTTGACAGTTTTGAAAAAGCCTGTACGCATCAAACGTGTGCGCGACAAATCGATTTTTTCATTGGCGGCTAATGTGCCTTCCATTTGGCGCATTTCTCGGCGCAATACTTCATCTGCGGTTTTATTGTTACCGGTAAAATTGATACGGCGAACATACACAGGACGCACAGGATCAATAAAGAAATCGACATCTACCGTGCGAGTATCTTCATTGATACGCGGCACTGGGCGGATTTGGGCAAAATAGTAGCCATCGTTACCATATAGTGTGCCAAGATTTTGTAAAGTTGTCGTCATTTGACGTTGTGAATAACGCTCACCTGGCTTAAATGCCACCTGCTTACGAAGCTTATCGGTGTCATAGTTGGGCGTACCCATAAAATTGACATTGCCAAATTTATATTGCTCACCTTCAGTAAGATTGAGCTCGATAAATACTTTATCTTTTTCTGGACTTAAATTAATGGTGGCATCATTGATGGTGAATTTGACAAAGCCCGCGTTTTGGTACATGGCAGTGACATTTTCTAAACTTGCCGCAAGCTTTTCTTTGGCATAGCGGTCAGATTTGCTAATCACATTGATCCATGAGCTTTCTTTGATGCTCATCGCCTGTCTGATTTCTTTATCGCTAAAATGTTTATTGCCAATCACCTTGATATCGACAACACGCGCCGCTTTACCTTCAACAAAATTAAATTTAAGCGCAACGCGGTTATTGTCTAAGGGCGTTTGGGTCACCGTAACTTCGCTATTATAATAACCTTGCTGATTGTATTGCTGTTTTAGCTCATTTTGGACTTGCTCAACTGTCGCCTGTTTTAACACATTGCCTTCTACGATGCCAATACGTTTTAGGCCTTCGGTCAATGCTTCTTTTGGAATCAGTTTATTACCATCATAAGTGACACTTGCGATAATTGGGCGCTCTACCACATCAAATACCAATTTATTGCCTGATTGGGATGCTTTAACGTCTGAGAAATTGCCAGTTTCATAGAGGGCTTTGATACTAGCTGCGATATTGGCATCGTTTGCTACTTCACCGGTATTGACAGCAAGCACGGGATAGAGGTTATCAGCGGATACCCGTGTCAATCCATTAAATTGAATATCGCTCACGGTAAAATTTGCCGCTTGTGCATACGAGGTAACGAGTGCTAACGGTGCAACCAAAAATAACGCTGAATTTCGCATATAACTTGTTTCCGAATTGACGACTGCCCAAAGATAATGCATAAAACCTGTCACTTTTAGGTATCCAAAATTAGTTATCCAAACGTATTTACCTGAATTTGGTAATCTAAGTTTGGTTAGCTAAAAATGACAAATGCTATCAAAAAGGGTGACTTGATTAAACTTCTAGTAATAGTTTGTCTTTGATGTGTAGCTTGTATTATCAAAGTACAAGAGATCCGTAAATAAATTTTACTGGCATAAGGTAAGCTAAATTTTGCGTAAAGTCTAGCGAAAAAACAAAACTACAAATCAATATTTTAGCCAAATTTGGGTCGATTAAAACAAGCGTGAGATATCGTTACCAATCGCCAACAGCATGAAACCTGCAAGCAAAACTAAACCGATATTCATTCCCATCATTTGTATTTTTTCGGGCATGGGTTTACCAAAAATAGCCTCATAGGCATACATGACAATATGACCGCCATCGAGCACAGGTACAGGTAATAAATTAAGCACAGCAAGGCTTAAACTGATAATCGCCATAAACGATAGTACCGCTTCCCAACCGATGCTAAAGCTTTGATTGGCGACTTTGGCAATGGTAATGGGACCTGATAGGTTTTCAACCCCAATGGTGCCCGTCAACATTTTACCCATGGATTTGAGGGTCATGGCACTTAAATCGACAGTTTGATGCACGGATTTTTCGACCGCTTGGATGGGCGTATATTGAATGGTTTTTATATACTCAGGTGGCGGCATAATCTTAGATGCCGCTGCAGCTGCACCAATTTGTCCAAATCGATTGCCCATGGTATCTTTTTTTGCTTGTGGCATGACTTTTAAGGGGATGATTTTGCCTTGGCGCTGCACTTCAAGGGTTAGTAACTGTTCGGGGCTGGATTTGACAACTTGCGAAAACGCAAGCCAATCGCTCACCGGTTGACCGTTGACACGGCTGATGGTATCACCGACTTGCAGACCTTGACGGGCGGCAGCGCTATTTGGGACGATTTCACCGACCACCGCCGGAATTTTTGGTTGCCACGGGATTGCACCTAGACTATCAATCGGGTTGGTTGCTTTACCCGCTTCTACTTTCATAAAGCGCTGTATCGGCACGGCGACATTGGTTGGACCTTGCGCGCCATTCACTGTTAAATTAACCTGTCCCGACTCACCCATGCGATCGGCTAACGCATAGTTAATATCTTGCCAACTTTGAATGGGTTTATTATCGACCGCAACAATTTCGTCACCGACTGTCAGACTGGTTTGACTGACGGGTGAATTGGGCAAAATACTGCCGACTTTGGTCGCCAAGACTTGGGTTGGGGTGATAAATAGCAGCCAATACAAAAAAATCGCAATCAATAAGTTCATCACCGGACCTGCTGCGACGATGGCAATTTTTTTCCAAGGTTGTTGGGTATTAAAAGCTAAATGACGTTCGGCTGGATTGACTGTGCCTTCTCGCTCATCGAGCATTTTGACATAACCGCCGAGCGGAATCGCAGAGACCGCATAATTAATCCCAGTTTTTTTACTTGTCCAGCTTAGCAGCTTTGGACCAAACCCAATTGAATAGGTCAATACCTTGACACCGCACAGCCGAGCAACAATATAATGCCCCCACTCATGTAGCGCAACCAAAGGTCCTAGTACCACAATCGCAGCTAAAACGGTCAAGATGAAATTCATGGCTATCCTTTTGACAAAATCACAGGCTAAAAATAATTTAACTATCGATATCTTAATAAGTTATGTAGTCATTTTTAACGACTATCAACCAGTGTTGCCAACTATTTTTAAGCTTTTTTAAGCATTATTTAAGCGTTTAAATCGGCAATACATTGGTGTGCTTGTTCACGGCTTAGTTTATCGACCGCCAAAATCGCTTGCAATGACCCAATCGGCTGTTTTTCGGCTTGCAATAGTACTTTTTCATTGATATCAGCAATATCGGTTAAACGGATGTCACCGTCCAAAAACGCTTGAACGGCTATCTCATTACTGGCATTCAAGGCGATACACGCATAGCTACCTTGTTGCATGGCTTGATAAGCCAACTCTAAGCATTTAAACTTTTCTAAATCAGGTCGAACAAAATTTAAATTACTTAACTTAAAAATATCTAATCGTTCCACCCCACTGCTGATACGGTCAGGGTATGCCATAGCATGGGCAATGGGGGTACGCATATCAGGACTGCCTAGCTGCGCTAAAAAACTACCATCGTTGTATTCAACCATAGAGTGCACGATACTTTGCGGATGAATGACCACTTCAATCTCAGAGACCGGCATATCAAATAAAAAACTCGCTTCAATCAGCTCCAAGCCTTTATTCATCATGGTGGCACTATCTACTGATATTTTTTGCCCCATGGACCAGTTCGGGTGCTTGACGGCTTCTGCGACGCTGGCGCCTTTCATGTCATCGAGTGTTTTGTGTAAAAATGGCCCACCTGAGGCGGTTAACCAAAGCTTTTTAATACCATGGTTATCATTATGAATGGCATTGCGCTGTTGTTGCACCACAGTAGGCAAACATTGAAAAATGGCATTGTGCTCACTATCAATTGGGAGCAATTTGGCATTTGACTGCTTGACGGCTTTAATCATCAGCTCACCTGCCATCACTAACGCTTCTTTATTGGCGAGCAAAATAGTTTTACCCGCATTAGCCGCTGCCAGCGTTGATGGCAACCCTGCAGCGCCGACGATAGCCGCAACCACCATGTCCACTTCTGCTAACGTGGCAAGCTCAACCAGACCTTGTTCACCAATCAAAATCTTGCAGTTTAGATGAGCCTCGCTGAGCATCTGCGCAAATGCTGTTTCCTTTTCTTTAGCAACACAAACATAAGTTGGCTTGAATTGCTGGCAAATGCTCAACAGTTTATCCAGCCGCGAAAACCCTGTCACCCCGACCACGTTATACAAATCAGGATGCTGACTGACGACCGATAGCGTACTATCGCCGATAGAGCCTGTTGCGCCCATAATAGCAATGTTTTTTTGCGGTATAGTGTGAGTTGAAGATAGCATTACAATGACCTAGTAAGTTGGGGCAGACGGCGGTTAAACCTAACATTTTGCGTTTACAGCGGCAAATTGCCACTGTTATAAGCATATTAACACGCGAGAAGATTTTTAAGCATCAATCAACAAGCAGTTGCGCAAAAAAAGATTGGATGAAACACAAGCTTGCATTGATTAGTGAATTAAACAAATTGATATTGGTTATATTGGAATTGAACAGATTAATATTAAGCAGGTGTGAAAACTTTTGTAAGATAAACGCAATGTACCATTAAATTAATCCGTAAAATTTCATCGCCCAAAACCCCAACGCAAAAATTGGCACGGCTGAAAGCTGCGAATCAATACGATCAAGAATGCCCCCATGTCCTGGCAACAATGCCCCGGCATCTTTGACTGCGGCATGGCGCTTTAGCATACTTTCAAACAAATCACCGAACACGGACATGATGATAGTGAGCAAAGATAAGAGTAAAAACAACCCTATAGCCATCATAGACCAATCGTTTAACAAGCCAAAAGAGACGCCAATCACCACAAGCGTGCCCGTGGCAAGTCCACCTAATAAACCTTCCACACTTTTATTGGGTGAGACGTGCGGGGACATTTTGCGTCTGCCAAGTTTTCGTCCGACAAAATAAGCACCGCTATCCGCGCACCACACCAATACAAACACATATAGCAGCCACCAAGCTGAAAGTGACCACAGATAATACATCGCAGTAATGGCAGATGACAGTATAATCATACCGATGAGGTATAAATGCTTACCATACCAAGCTTGGGTATCATTGGGATAATGGCGAATCCAGCCAATCGCTACCGACCAAATCAGCGCCGCAACCAGCCAAAAAAACACCCAAGAAGCTATGCTACCAGTCAGCTTTGCCATTACCAATAACAAACTGACAATCGCTAACACCACAAGGCTATATATATAATCAATTGGTTTGGCAGGTTTGGTCGGCGTTTGGGTGTTAGGCGGTAGATAACTGCCGGGATTTTGTTCAAGTGACGGCATGAGCTTTGACCACTCAAAAGCCCCAAAGCCTGCACCGACTAACAATAGCGGCAACATCAAAATAGGCTCGCGGGTAGCAAACATCGCAACGCCAACAATCACTAACAAAATAATGGCAGTTCTAATGCGTTCCCACATGACAGTTCCTATTGATTAACTAAAAGCTCAAACCTAATACTTGCTCGCTGGTTTTACCAAATCGACGCTCACGACCCATAAAAATATCAATCATTTGGTCTAATTCAGCCGCATTAAACGCTGGCCAAAGCGTTTCGGTAAAAAATAACTCAGCATACGCACATTGCCAAAGTAGAAAATTAGAAATACGGTAATCGCC
>NZ_DAMALV010000015.1:42225-61956 GCF_032069585.1 Moraxella sp. CTOTU48268 | reverse complement strand
CCAATTCTATCTTAATTTTGTGATTATTTGGTCTAGACATTGGGGAGTACCTTACTTTGCCTAAAACGATTGTTGTTCCCTTCAATATCAACCGTATGGCGTTTACCCACCTTTTTAAAATCAAAATCAAAGGCAGTTAAAAAGCTATCCCAGCAGACATAGCCAAAATCAACACCTAATTCATCAAGCTTGGCTGGTAGCTGTTTGGCTGTCTTTAGATTACGTTTACCCCATACGAAGGCAACAATCTCACTGGTATCTGGGTCGTATGCATAGACTAGCCATACCTTGTGCTTCTTATGCCCTACATACGTCCAAAACTCATCAACTTGCAGTTTTCGGTAATAGCGTTGTTTGGGTTTTATATCATGGTTTGAATTGACCAAAACCCTTAATACTTTGTACTTGCTAACTTTCTCAATGACAACAATGTCAGCAACACTACAGCCTCGAACTAGCATTAAGCGTATCTTGGCATTGATTTTGCTTTTGCATCCTTGGTAGCTTAAATCCATCTCATGGATGAATTGCCGATGGCAGTCTTTGCATTGGTAGTTCTGCTTGCCATAGATTTTCCAGCCGTTTTTCTTTATACTAAAGCCAAGACAGCTTGGGCATCTGATTGTAATTTGTGTCTTCATAACCTCAAATTATCATCTTTTTCTCAAGCTGTCTTTTTTATTTACACCTCAGCATACTTTTCAGACCAGTACCTAAAATTTTAATTTCAGTTGTTTGTTCTTGACCGTATTAAGTCATTTTTAATAAAAAATGAATCCTATAAATTTCAAATTGATAATTATATATTTTTTACAATAGATAAAAAAGTATTTTCAAGAGGTGATAAAAACAAATACTTCATGAACTAATTATCTTTATTTATTATTAAGTATCTGTTATCTTTATTATTTTTTGTGAACTATAATTTTGGTAGCTATAAGTTAAATAATATATGGCTAACTCGCTTTCGTTGTGTATGTTACCACTCTAAACTGTCTTAAACTGTTTTGGCAGCGACTGTATTTATTATAAAAAATAAGCATGCCCTTTTTAACGTATCTGTTTTTAATATAGCCTTTGCTGGCTAATAAATGGTTGAGCTTTCCAATTATCAGCGACTCACGCTAATATACTATGAGGTAAAATTCATTAACAACAAAAGCGACAATTACTGCATAAATGTCACAGTAACTAGATTATTTTCCGCTACAATTTATTTCTTCACTTTGGGCAACGCATAAGGGCAAAATTATGTACGTTAATTCAAGTACGCAATCACCGACCGTAGCAGTGATTGGCGGTGGTTCAGCAGGTTCTACGATTGCTATACGGCTGGCAATGGCGGGCATCCATGTGCATTTGATTGAAAAAAATGCCAGCCTTATCAATGCCCCACCCATGTGTCATCTGCATGCAGGTGGCAATTTGTACCGCGAAATCAGTGATGAAGATTGCCGCATGTTGATGCGCCAATGTATTGATATTGCCAAGTTGTATCCAGAGAGTATTGATGTGCGCCCCACCCTCATCACGGTGCCAAAACGCGATAACAATACCGCCACTGACTTACTGCCACGTCTTGATATGTTAACGGCTTACTATCAATCATTGGTTGATGCTGACCCTAGCAACCAAGTGTTGGGCAAAGTTCAAGATTATTACCGAGTATACGACAAGCAGCAAATTCAACAACTCATTCAATTAGAAGCTAAAGACATTCCGAGCACCACGGATGAGTGGGTTGTGGCAGCTCTTAAAGTAATGGATTTAGAAAAACTGCAATACCCCATCATTGCGGTGCAAGAATTTGGCTGGAATATTTTTAGACTCTCTGCCAGTGCTTTTTTACAATTGCAGCGCCTACAGAGCGCTCAAGTCCATCTAAATGCCCAAGTTGATGATTTAAAACGTCATATGGATGGCTGGCAAGTGTCATTTACCGATGAACATGGCGAGCTGCAGCGTATCTATGCCGATTTTGTGGTCAATGCTTGCGGGTTTAGAACCGGTATTATTGATGACAAAGCAGGCGTGCATATTAAGCGCATGGTTGAATTTAAAGCTTCTTATATCAGTGAATGGCGTGATTATAAGGGGCGTTTGCCTGAGATTATTTTTCATGGTGAGCGTGGCACGCCCAATGGCATGGCGCAGTTCACCCCTTATCCTGACGGGTTTTTTCAGCTACATGGCATGACCGAAAACATCACCTTATTTAATGATGGGTTAACCAAAGCTACACACCAAAGCAGCCAACCGCCCATTAATCCACAATATCTAAATTATATTGAAAACGGCTGGGAACCAAACGCCCTAAAACAGCGCACCCAAAACGCCATAGATTATGTCAGTGAATTTGTGCCAAGTTTTCGAACTGCACAAGCGGGAGATAATGCGCTATATGGTGGGCAGCAAGTACCAAGTGATGATATTACTGTGCGCGTCGCGGATTTACAGGTGTTTGCCAAGCTGCGTTATGCGGTGGCAGAAAATGTGAAAGCCAATTCTACCCTAGATGTGGCGGATAAAGTCATGGATGCGCTAGTTGATGCTAATTTGATAGAGAAATCTGCTTGCAAACGTCCCAACTGGCACAAAATCGATGTCAATGAAGTCAATATAGTCGCACGCGATATTGCCAAAGCCCGGCATTACCCATTACCGATGGCAAAGGTCAATCAGCGCTTACTGGTTTGATGGATTGCTTGATTATTTGATTGCTTGGGTAATAAAAAAGGTAGAAAAAATTCTACCTTTTTTACTTTCTTTTTTACTTTATCGTGATTAAGTAACAGTCTAAGCAAATAACCCTTGGGCATATTGATCGCGGATGACTTTTTTGTCAATTTTACCCACGCTGGTTTTTGGCAATTCCGTGATAAATTTCACATCCTGCGGAATACCGTATTTTGGCAAATGACCGCGCTCATACGCTTGCTGCGCAATCGCGATGATGTCTTCGGCTTTGGTGTCTTGATGATCGGGTTTGAGCACAATCAACGCCATCGGACGCTCACCCCAGCGCGCGTCAGGAATCGCAATCACAGCAATGTCGGCAACGCTTGGGTGTAATGACATAATGGTTTCTACTTCAAGCGAAGAGATCCATTCGCCCCCCGACTTGATGACATCTTTTAGCCGGTCGGTGATTTTGACATTGCCTTTTGCGTCCATCCAACCGATGTCTTGGGTGTGCAGATAACCACCTTCCCACAGCTCGTTGCCTGCGTCCTGATTTTTGTAGTAACTCTGTGTCAACCAAGGTGAACGCACTACGATTTCGCCTGTGGATGTGCCATCGTTTGGCATACGTTTGCCGTTGTTCCAGATTTGCAAATCGACCAATGGTACTGGTGAGCCAGACAAGCAGCGATGCTCAATTTGTTGTTCTTCGCTCATATCTTGGAACGTTTCATCAAAATTGACAATGCTGATAATAGGACAAGTCTCTGACATGCCATAGCCCGTACAAACTTCGATACCGCTGGCTACAGCCATTTTGGCAAGTCCTTGATTGAGCTTAGAGCCGCCGATGACCATTTTTAAGCCGTTGAATTTTTCTTGGCGTCTGTTGATTTCACCCAGTAGCATTTGCAAAATCGTTGGTACGCCATGGGTGGTGGTGACATTGTGTTTTTTTACCAAGTCAACCATGGTGGAAGGCACATAGCGACCTGGATAGATTTGCTCCAGTCCGAGCATGGTTGCGACAAAAGGAAACCCCCAAGCATGGACATGGAACATAGGTGTCATTGGCATATAGACATCTGAGTAGCGCAGCCCTTGACCTTCGATATTAAGTGCATTCGCAATTGCAACGACGAGAGTATGCATAACGATTTGACGATGGCTAAAAAATACGCCTTTGGGATTGCCTGTTGTACCGCTGGTATAGAAGGTTGTGGCAATGGTGTTTTCATCAAAATCTTCAAACTCGTACTCATCGCTGGCTTGTGCTAGCATGGTTTCGTATTCGCCTTGGGCGTATGGGGGCATTGGCGTGTTGTTATCATCCAACCAAATCACATGCTCGACCGATGGCGCATCTTGGGTGTGGCTTTTGATCATCGGTGAAAATTCTGAATTTAACAGTAGCGCTTTTGGTTTGGCATGATTGATGGTATATAGCACTTTGTCTTCTGACAAACGCACATTGACGGTTTGTAAGATATAGCCACACATCGGAATGGCAAAATAACATTCCAAATAACGGTGTGTATCCCAATCCATGACTGCAACCACATCGCCCTTTTGTAGGTTTAAGCCTTTTAAGACATTGGCTAAGCGATTGACACGTTTGAAAAACTCATGATAGGTGTAGCTGGTTTTGTCGGCGTAATGGATTTTTTTGTTGCCAGAGACCACTTTGGCGCGAGACAATAAATTTTTGATAAGTAAGGGAAAACCATAAGCTTGGTCGGCTTGTAGGTAGTTTTCGTGTTGATTTAAAATAGCTGTCATAGAACATTCCTTTGTTGTGGTATAACCAACGAGTCAATCAAATATTGCTCGTCTAACTTTCCTGTGAGTACTTCCTTGTGAATATTGACTATATACGAGCGGTAAAGCCAATACAACCAAAAATATGAAACTTTCCAGTTCAATATGTTTCATATTTTTACGGTTTTTTTACACTTTGGTGAAAAAAATTTTATTATGGGGTTTTGGTATACTGCCTTTGCTATAATGCGCGTTACATCTCCCCACTGAATGAAAAAATATGACCCAGCACTTTTGTTTGCCTAGCGATATCAGCCCCGAACAATTTTTAAGCGAATACTGGCAAAAAAAACCACTACTAATCAAACAGGGCTTGTCGCAATTGGTTGGTATGTTTGAGCCAGACGATATCATCGGGCTTGCCCAAGATGAAGACGCCACTGCCCGACTCATCAGCGAAAATAACCAACAATGGTCACTTAAAACTAGCCCTTTTACCGCCAAAGACTTTCAAAAACTGCCAAAACATTGGACGGTGCTGGTGCAAAATATGGAACAATGGTCGCCAGCGCTCGGCAACCTATGGCATGCGTTTGATTTTATTCCGCAGTGGCAACGTGATGACATCATGGTGTCGTATGCGCCATCAGGTGGCAGCGTTGGCAAGCATTATGACAATTATGATGTCTTTTTGGCACAAGGGTATGGCAAACGCCATTGGCAATTGGGCAAGTATTGCGACCAAACAACCCAATTTGAAGCAGGTCAACCGATTCGTTTGATGAATGAAATGGGCGAGCTGATATTTGATGAGGTGCTTGAGCCAGGCGATGTGCTGTATGTACCGACCAATCTATCCCATTACGGGGTGGCTGTTGAGGATTGTTTAACTTTTTCGTTTGGATTTAGGCGGCCTACCCCATTACAGCTGCTCGATAGTTTGGCAGATGTGGCTACCCATTTTGATGATTTAGCCATTCCTCTCAAAATCAACCAACCCCCCGCAGTTGCAGGCGAGCTGTCGATAGCCAGCGTTCACGATATCAAAGCGCAGCTGATTGCGCTGCTAAACTCTGAACTTGGCGATGAAATAATCACTCAAGCGATTAGCGAAACGGTAAGCAAGCGTCAATATGAGCTGATACTCCCTGACACGTATGCCGATATTGATGAGCTACAAAGCGCCTTGGCAGCGGGTGCAGTCATCAGACAAGACATGTCTAGCCGTATTATCTTTACCCAAGCGGATTCAAAAACCCAGATAAAAATTTATGTCAATGGCTGTGCCATTGACGCGGACGATATGCCCGCTAACGCGCAATCACTCCTCATTCGGCTCGCCAATGGCGAATCCGTCGATGAGCAAATTTTGCAAGCAGCCGATGTCGAAACTGATATAATTTGTGATTGGATAGAAAATGGCTGGGTAGTGATTGATTACCCTGAAGAAATCATTGGATAACGAAAAAATATTATGAGCTATTATTTTGGGTTTACCCCTTCCGTAGAATTGAGCGCTACCATTGATAAGGCGTATGAGCTGATTGCTAGCAAAAGTAGCGAACGTTATGACGTTTATCGCGATAAAATCACCCAGTTGACCAGTAAAGAGCTGATGGATGCGCTACTGATTAAATTAATCGAATCGCTACCGGATGATTCAGAACGAAAAGCGCATTTGATTAAAACCGCAGAAACCATTGAAGCGACTAGCGATAAACTGATTAACACACTGCTAAGCCCTACAAAAAATGAAGATGTGTTACCTAGCTTTGATTTTTTTGACCAAAAAGTGTTAAAAACCACCCAATCGGGTGAACGTCGTATCTCAGTGCCACTGAGTGATGAGCTAGCAAAGAGTTTACTGGCTACCATAGAAAATGTCCAAGCGGGTAACGGGCTTGAAGAGCAGCAAAATTTGATTCGGTTATTTAGCGAGTTGACCAAAGCCTGTTTGCAGCATTTTTTGGTCGATTTTACCAAAACGCTCAATTTAAATATGCTGAAACGTGCGGCGATTCCAATGACCGATGGCATCATTGTCAAAGTAATTGACATTGCCCTACACCGTTTAATCCCACAAATGCCGCAAGAATCGCTGGAGCGTTTTACCAAACATTACCAAGCGTTAATATTTAACGATTAGGTATTGCTAACCGTTATTATTCAATTAGCTAAAACTGCGTTACAATAGCCCACTTATTTTTTTAAATTAATAGGTCCACCATGAATCAACTTAGCAATCAGCAAATCGAAGAAGCGCTACGCAATTCTGAATGTTTAATCAGTAGTTTTGAAGTGAGTAGTGCTTACGAGCGTTTGGCAGCCAGTGTCAACCTGCACTATGCAGGTCAAAATCCCATTGTGATGGTGGTGATGAATGGCGGGTTGATTCCAGCAGGTCAACTGCTTACCCAGTTTACCTTCTACCATCGTATGTATTATATCCATGCGACCCGCTATCGCAACAACCAAGGCACCAATGAACTTGAATGGAAATTCAAACCTGAAATTGATTTGGCGGGTGAAGATATTTTATTGATTGATGATATTTTTGATGAAGGCATTACCCTAAAAGCGGTGGTCGATGAGCTGGCAAAAGAAAATCCAAAATCTATCCGCACCTGTGTGCTACTCAACAAACTCCATGACCGAAAAGTACAAGAGTTTAAAGTCGATTTTGTGGGTCTAGATGTGGCGGATCGCTATGTTTATGGCTGCGGTATGGACTATCACGGCTATCTACGCCATATGCCAGGGATTTATGCATTAAAAAATGTGTAAAGCTGCTTGTCATAAATAAAAAGGTATCGTTGGATACCTTTTTTTATGGCGTATTTTTTAGAAGATATCTTTTTAGAATGTCTCTTTGTATGACCTATCTTTTATGGCGTGTTGTTGAGATGATCAAATTGTAATTGCAAGCCAGTTTGTCGAACCGCTTTTTGTGTCACCGCTAACTCAAGATTTTCTTTAGCGCTATATATGGATAAGGCGGATTTACTGCGCGTCACCGCTGTATAAATCAGCGCTTGGCTTAGTAGCCTTGTATGGGCTTTATCAATACAAATGGCGACCGTGTGAAATTCTGAGCCTTGTGACTTATGAATGGTCATCGCATACGCATAGTCACAACTTTCACGGCTTAATCGCTGGATGGGTATCACTTTTTCTGCAAAACACGCGTATAGCTGCCCTTGGTACAACAAACAAATCGCAATATCGCCATTAAATAACCCCAACTGGTAATCATTGTTTTGGATGATAATCGGTAAACCGTGATAAAAGTAAGCTTTGGTTCGTGTGATTTTGGAAAATTCGGTAAAAGCTAGGCTCATCTTTTGGTTGATTGATTGGGTGCCCAATTGTCCTTGATGACCTGCACACAGAATGCGATAACTATCAAACACCTCGAACAATCCTTTTCGATTATCCGCTTCAAAAATATTGACTGGCTGGCTGTACCATTGCTGCATAAGCGCAAAAAATGGATGATAAGGTTGCGCTAATTGGCTGAAAACAGCAGGCAAACTCGATGACGCACCAATTGGGTAAAAAGGAATATTGGCTGTTTGCTGTTTTTTACCAGCCAAGTCGGATGGATTTTCACTTTGAGACAGCTTAATTGCTTGCAAATCAATGGGTTGTAATAATCGCTGGATTAGCTTTATTTTTTTAGGTGCAGGCAAATTTTGCTGAATGGCGAGAGCAAACTGACCGACAACTGAATTTGAATCAAAGCGTTTTGACTCGGTCAACTCCGTGATATAAGGCTGCAAACGCGTCACCGTACACAAATCTGATAGAACCGACCCCGCGTCTACCGCAGCCAGCTGGTTTGCATCACCCAATAAAATCAGCCGACCCGTGGGTTTGATAGCATCAGCCAACTGACTGGCGAGCTCAAGCCCTAGCATGGACGCTTCATCTACGATAATCAAATCATCGGGTAATGGATTTTTGGCATGATAGCGTGGTATGCCATCACTACCAATACCCAACAGCCGATGTAATGTTTTTGCATTGTCCAAAGTGATTTCTTCATCTTGCAGGCTTTTTTGCAAGCTTATACGTAATGACTCTTGCATACGCTGCGCCGCCTTCCCTGTGGGTGCAGTCAAGGTGATAGATAAAGGCGGTAAATTAGGGTCCTGTTTTCTTTTGTGCTCGTGCCCCTTTTGCAAACTGGTTACCAGCTTCGCCACAGTAAAAGTTTTGCCTGTACCAGGGCCACCGATAATGATACTCAATGCGTGTTGGCTTGATTTTTCTATGGCGAGCTGCTGCATCGTATTGGGTTTGGGTGCCAAACCGTTATCGACTTCTCTTGATGAAGATATACCATTAAACGCCGCCACTTTTCTATGGGCGATTTTCATCAACTGCTTGGCTAACGATTGTTCTGCATACCATTGCCGATGTAGCCAAACAATGTAGCTAACTTGCGTTTCACCAACTCCATCGTCTGATTGGTCGAGCTTTTGAAGAATGATAGGCGTATTGGTATCATGGTTGCGTAATTCATCACCCGCCCCTATTACGCTTGCCCAGTTATTGTCCGTCAACTCTGCAATGAGTGATTTTTCATCTTCATTGTTGACCGTCATTTCATACACGGTATGACCTTCTGATAGTTGTTCATTTATTTGGTCAAAAATTTGCAAGATTTTCGGTTTTTCGTTTAGTGTTTTGTGGTTGTTTTGATTATCTTTGTTTAGGCTATTTTTATTGGTTTCTGTATTAGTTAGCTGTGATTTTTGCTGCTTGCGGTATTGAATAAAATTGGCTAATTGGGTTAATTTAGCAGTTTCTTCAATTGTAGGGATTGTCTCAGTGGTGGTGTTTTTCATAATAAATTCTTTATGCGTAATGGTTAATTTTAATTGCCGTTGGGATAGCCGAACATATCATCGAGTGCCAAGATAAAGGCACTATCAAACTGCTTTACTAGTCTCCCACGGGTGTCATGCTTGGGTGACATACCGCGTAAAAAGGCATATTCGACCGCACCCAAATGGGTATTGATATCATAATTAGCTAATCGCAGTTTGAGATAGCGATGCAATGCCACTTGGTAGATGCTTGCTTGCAGCCAATAACTATGCGTGGTCATCGCATCATATAATGCCGCTGGGTTATAATTGTCAAAATCATTGCCAAGATAATTGCTTTTATAATCGACGATAAAAAACTGTGTGCCGTGCTGATACACCAAGTCAATCTCCCCTTTGAGATACTGCCAAACCATGGTGTTGATTTCTTGGCTCTGCAATTGCAGTGGGATATCAAATTGGTGAAACAACGCATTCAAGTCGCTAAATGACAAATGCTGGTTTAAGCGTAAATTAAACCCTAATTCAGCAACTTTTTGGTTGTATTTTATATTGACCAGCGGCACTGCCGAAGCGGCTAACGGCGTATGGATGATGTCATCTAGCCAATCCACCAACGCGACATAATCCGGCTGCAAATCATCAATGTTGATATCATGCCAATTGCCATACTGCCCTGCACTACTCTCTTTTGTAGAAAAATAATTGCTCGGCATTTGATAGCGTCTTAACGTGCGATCCACCATGACTGACCAGCGTTTTAACTTGTCTTCTCTGGCATCTTGCTGTGGTACCGCCAACTCAGGGGTTTCATTGTAATTATTGGCGATGTCTTCTAAAACACTATGTAAAAAAGTACCCGGGTTTGTGCCTTTTTCAAAGTTAAATCTAATGGAATTAACCTCGTTACTCGACTCCCCCGTTAGCCTGTTATTGGGGATAGGCAATAAACGGGTTTGCGCCGCTAACAAAATGTCATCATCTTGCCTGTCTTCGGCATTAACCACTGTGTCAACGCTAGTATGATCGATATAACGAGACAATGCGGTAAAACTGGTATTCGCCCATCCTTTAAAGGTATCGATGGTGATGACCTTGATGATTTCATCGTAATCAATCTTAGCAGCCGTAGCGTTTTCCTCATTTTTTTTGTTTGTAAACTTTAACTTTGAATCATAGTATTTACTTAGGCTATTTGAATTTATGATATTTGTCGTTTCAGTCAATGTTTCTTTGATAGCAAATTTTGCTAAATCGTCCATAAAAGGCGCCAAAGCAGAATTTTTTACCGCAGATTTTTTGGCGACAGTAATAAGATACACTTGTTCTTTTGCACGGGTAAGGGCAACATACAATAATCGCAGTCGTTCCTCGTAGGCGGATTGGTCTTCAATGTCGACATAATTGATTGGATTAATTGAATTATTATCGGCTATTTGGCTGGGTAACGCGGTCAATCGGCGGCTTAACAGCGGGTTATCATTGTTTTGAGTCAATTTTTGAGTGAATTGGGGCGCTGCTTGATGGGTGGTTTGTATACCATACAGATATAATGGCGCACCATAAAACTTGGCTTTACTCTCCCCGGTAAATCCAACCACAAACACTATCGGAAACTCCAAGCCTTTAGACGCGTGAACCGTCATCAGTTGCACCCCTTCATCAGATGGCAAGCGCTGCTGCGTTGACCAATCTTCTTTTGGCTGCTGCTGCACTTGGGCGCAGAACCACTCAAACAGTTGATGCTCGCCTACCTGTCCATTGAACTGGTCGCTAATAATATCTAACAACTGGCGTAAATCGATGAGCAATCGCTCGCCATTTGGATGTTTGGCGAGGCGCTGCCAAAAATTGAGGGTGATTTGGTTGGGTAAAGTAAGCGGTTGATTTAATAGCCACTGTATAGCGACCAAAAAACTGTGTTTTTGCCACAATTCGCTGGCGGTCAATACCAACTGCTGAATCTCAGCCAAACTGGTGTTTGTTGAGGCTTGATGAGCTTGTCCTTGCGCCTCTTGGGCATTAGTTTGATTAAGCGCATCATACAACTGGTTGATTTGTTCAAGGGTCAGCTGAAAAAAACTAGACAACATCAAGGATTTTAATTTCGATTCGCTAAATGGCGTCAACAGCACGCTTTGTAAGGTCATCAAATCAACACTCATGCTATCACCAAAGACATTTTGACTACCGCCTCTCACGGTCGCAATCCCATGATGATGTAAGCGTTTCTCGATGGTATTAAGCTCACTGTTTTTGACTGCCAACACACAAATATCACTCAGCGTTAAGCCACGATTTTGGTAGCTTAATAGTTTGCCATCATCAAATAAATCAAAAATTTGCGCGGCAATCGCATCTGCATAATCCACCGTTTTTTCATCACTTGATGAGATGATGTCATTCGAGGAATCAGTATCATTTGATATGGCGTCATTCTCGGCTACTGCCACCACTTGCTGACTATAAGGCGCTTTATATTCGATAGCAATATGATTGAACGCAGGTAATCTAGCAGCTTCATTGCCTACCCCATTACCGATAACCAGCTCAGCGGTTTCGCGCGTGGCAGAGATTTTACGATAATAAATTTCACGCCCCATAAAATACGGCTGTTGGCTGATATTGGGCAACTGGTCGGCTTGATTTGGGTCAATATCTTGCTCGCCAACGCCATACCAGTGATTGAGGCTATCAATCAGCGCGGCTGATGAGCGATGGTTTTGGTTGAGTGACTTGGGCTGTTCCGGAAATAATTTTTTTAGCGTGGTGTAATTTTGTACGTCCCCGCCGCGAAATCCATAAATTGCCTGTTTGGGATCGCCTACCAATAACAAAAATTGCGAGGGTGTGTGATATTTTTTAGCATTTGATTTTTCTGCTTTATCTACTGTATCTGGCTCAAAATCTTGTAAATAAACCCTTTGAATTAGTAACGCTTGTTCGGTGTTGATATCTTGCGATTCGTCAATTAAGGCGATGGGATACTGATGGCGAATATAACGCGCTAACGATTGACCTTTTTTGTCTGATAACGCATCGTTTAACCGCGTCAACTGTAACGCAAAGGTAGTTAGCCGCTGTGATTCTAGTCGTTTTGGCAGGTGAGTACGCACGTAACGGCTAATAAACTGGGTAAAGTAAAAATTTACTTGTTTAAAGTAGTCTTGCAAGGCTTGCGTTTGTTGGATAAGCTGCCAAATATTGTCCACGATATCAAAGGATTTGAATGTGGCGCTTTGCTGTTCTTTTTTGCCATTAAAGCCTTTATCGTTGACGTATAAATCTTCAATGCCTTCTAGCACCTTGACTATATTGCCAACTTTATAAATAGCAAAGACATTGGTAATATCACCCGTACTGAGTAAATTTTGCAGATTTTTAATTTCGTTAAAGTGTTTATGAAGTTTATTGCCAGCACTAAACCCTTGGGCTTTACGAAAGTCACTGTCAAAATATGCCTCAAACTGACTATCATTATCATCTGCAATCGACTGCATCAGCGCCTTGATAGCAGTAGTATCAAACGTTGTCAATGATACAGTATCGATGTCAGCGGTATAAAAATTTAGCGCGCGATTGACCGCCTCGTAGTAATCATCAACGGGTAAAAACACGTTATTGTCAAACATCATCGGATACAATTCAGGCATATTGGCATTGACCTGCGCCATAAATGCCCTTATTTGGTCGTGAATCATACCCTTGATGATGCCGCTGACATCATTACTAATTTGCACCTCTGCAGAAAACCCCGTTTCGCTACTGTATTCTCTTAGCCACTTTTGACACAAACTATCGAGGGTACTAACAAATAAGCGATCAAGCTGGTTGAGTGCCAATGTGGTGCGCTGCAGTGCGATACGAAAATTGACGGTATTTTTGGCAGATTTATGGGTGCTGTTTTCACTATCCTCGGCGGTTGGCTTTGGGGTACTTAGACTTTCTTTCGGGCTTGCTGCAGCGGTTACATCTACCGGCAACCCAAAGACTTGTTTGGCGACCCACTCGATTAAGTGTTTATTGATAGGGTCTTGGTACTTACCCAGTAAATTTTTTTGTGCCGCAAGCGCTTGTACCTGCGCAATAAAATGTGCATATTTTTGCACAGCGATAGCTTTGCTGCTATCCAACTCATTTTCATTTAACGGTGTAAATGTAGAATGATTAATCATTTGCAGCAATTGATAAAAATCTTGCAAGCGCTCACGAATCCGCTGGCGCATTTCGGCAGCGGCACTTCGCGTAAAGGTCGTGGCGATAATTTTTTCACACGGCTGCCCCGCTTGCACGATTAGTCGCAACATCACGCCCGTCAGCGTCCATGTTTTGCCTGTGCCTGCTGAGGCTTCAATCAAATGACGCCCCGTCAATGGCAAAGTGACTGCAGGAGGTAGTAAAGATTCAGCGTCTTCTTTAATGCGTGCTTCGTCGATGTTTGTTTGAGTGTTTGTTTCGATGTCTGCCTCGATATTTGTTTCACTACTTACTTTTATGCTTAGGGTATGAAGATCGTGTTTCATAAGATTTCTTTGATAAAAATGCGTGTCATGCTTCAATAAGTTGATGCAATTCTTTGACCATAGATAACATAGGCTCATAAATCAGCGCGCCCAGCGTCTGTGCAAACCCAATAACCACCGATGGTTTATAATCGCCAATTAAATGCTGCCAAATCGGGTAGTCAAACTGGTTCACATCCACAAAATTAAAATTACTGTCTTTTAGCCAATCACCTAGATGCTGGCTGGCTGGTGCCTCTGGCTGCTTTTGTTGTTTTTGTAAAAATGACAGGCAAAAAGCGGGCGGTACAATGGTTACGACGCTATCAATGAATTGATACACCATCACAATGTCCTGCAAATAATCACAGGCTTGCTCACAAGGGATGGCAGGTAAATACACGGTTTTTTTATTGCTAAACTGCCATAGCGAAAAGCCATCATTCAGCTGTGCTTGTTGAGCCGTGGTGCGGCGAAGTACTTGCCAACATAAATGATGCAGCCAAAATTGCAATAGGTATTTTTCTTTGCCAGACGTTGGCAAATAATTTAACCAATAGCTGGGATTGGCAGCTGCTGCAACCTGATCTTCAATTGATTGATACGGTTTATATAATGGCAGGTTAGCAGTGATGACCCAGCTTTCTTTAGTGTCCATCAGTCCCGCTTGTTTATCCAGCGCCAAGGCACTAATGGCGATTCGCTGCTCTTCACAGGGGGTTAACGCCGTTGCCACCCACTGGACGACCTCGTCCGTATTTTGTACATTTAACGCGCCAAATTTGTCTGAATAAAAATTCCCTAACAACTTTGCCTCAGTAGCATCAAGCTGTTGACTGATGGTTTTTAAGTGATGAACAAAGTCCTGCAAATCTTTTTTGAGTTGTTGCTTATTTTGCTGCAACGATTGATAGCGGTTCACCCCGGCTGGTAATAACTCATTGATAGCAATGTTGATTGATTGTTGAGCGACTGATGTTTGCGCATTTGCTGCCAGTTTCATCTCGTTTTTTTGAGTATTATGGTTATTATCGCCCTTATCGGACAAGGCTTGGGCAAAAAAAGCGTCTAACAAAGATTTACGCAACAACCAGCCATCTAACGCATCCAAGGTTAACGATTCAAACTCGTTATCACCACTATCATTGTCACCTTGGGCAGGGATAGCAATGTTTTGTGCCTTCACAAAGGCTTTGGCAGGATCGGCTAGGTTGCCAACGATTTTGCTCAAGTTGACATAATGCTGCTGCGACTGTTCAGGCATATCAGACAGCTGCTGTTTTAGTTGTTGCCACTGCGATAGCCAGTCAATTAGTTGCTTTGTATCCCAGACTTGCACGATTGGCTGAGTGGAAGTAGCGTTTTTATCTTGCAGCGCTGTATAAAGATTGTGCCAAATTTTGGCAGGTGGGTACAGGGCGGTTTTTGACAGCTTGATTTGCTGGTTTAGGCTGGCTGTGGTTTGTTGTAAATCAGCAGATACCCCATCGTCATTAATTTGCTCGGGACTTTGAATACCTTTATCTTTATGCTCGCTGTTATGCTCAGTTTGCGCCAATTCAAAATAACTTTTATCAAATGGCAAGGCGGCATGATGGGTGACCAAATACGCTTTTACCCATTGTTCAAAGTTGGCTGATTGGGAATTTGGGGGATTTTGAGGGCTGTTGCTTAGGCTATTTTGGTCGTTATTGGGGTCAATGATTACGTCATCACTCACCATTCGGTTTTGCAAAAAGTCGAGTAATTCCTGTACGGGACTTGCAGGTAAATACTCGTGGGTATCTGTGGTACTTTTACCATTATAAAATATCCAGCACGCTTGCTTGGCGCACAACAGCGCATCCAAAAACGCGCCTAAATCGTCGTCTTCTCGAAATCTGTCACCGCGAATGGGCAATCCTGCCTGCATCAAGTTATAACGGTTTTGCTGCTCTTGCTTTGGAAACTCAGATAAATTTAAATTGAGCATCACCACCAACTTATACGGCAGGCTGCGCACTGAACCGATACGGGCAAAAGTAATCACCCCAGACGGCTCGGCACTTACTTGCTGATTGATAATCGATTGGGCGATGTTTTCGAGTACAAAAGTGAGTTTAAGTGGCAAATGCTCGGTGTCAATTTGCTGCACTGGCTCGGTAGATGTGTTGGGGTTTTTTGCGGTTTTGCTTGTTACCGTAGCAAGGTATTTGCTATTGGCTTCGATATTTTCTTTTAGGTCATTTTGTGCGGCAAAAATGGCACGCCACGCATTGGTTTGATTAAATCGGCTAAATTTTTGCTGAATGAGCTTTTCTATTTGGCTTAGCCAGTCAGGCAGGGTTTTGACGTCATTGCCTAGGTGACGATTTTCATCCAACGTTTGATAAATATCACACAGCACAGCGACGATGTCGGCATCTGCCATGGTCAAGTTTGTCAGTGGTACAAACTTCTCTACCACGCCAAAGCTATTGGTATACTCGCCAAAACTGACCACCGTGGCTTTGGGCATCATCACCCCAGCGACCAAGCGCTCAAGCGCATAAGCAAAGGTGTATCGATAGTCATCATCGGCGGCACTTAAGGTTTGCTGCAAATGCAGCTCGTCAAACCCGCGAATAAATCCTGCCTGAGTCAGCAAATCACAAGCACGGGTCATCTGCTCCAAATTAAGCCCAAAGCTTTCATATAGCGGCGCTAGCATCAACCAATCAAATACTTCGCTACGCTGAAACCGAGCGCCCGCACGATTGAGCAGCGTGTAGTACCCTGTAATCGCTTGCCAAAGCAGGTTGATATCTTTTGCCACCACGCCTGTCACTTTGGCGGGCAACTGATAGCCATCACCGCCCACATGTTTGGGGAACGTGGCTTCGATGATGTTTTGGTGCGTTTCGATATCGGGCAATAATACCAAAATATCTGACAACGCCCGTCTATCCCAAGGATCAGTGGGAATCTGCGCTGGTGTGGCTTGCATATCGCTATAATTTAGCCACCCGATAATCATACTGCGTAGCACTTCAAGCTGGCGCACCATGCTATGACAAACATGAATGGCAATACTGGTATCAAGTGGCTTGGGTCGCCATTTTTCCACGTTTTCAAGTTGCTTGTTGGATTCTTGCTTGAGTTTGTCTTTAATGGCTTTGTATAGACCAAGCGTGGATTCAATATCTTTCAGTCCATTACTTTGAATATTGGCAAGCTGCTGCTGCAAAAGCTGGGTTTGCTGCGCGAGATTTTGGCGGCTATTTTCACTCGCTGCTTTTGCTACCTTTGCTTCCTCACCTTTCACCAGTTTAAGCATGTCATTGATTTTGGCGGTGGTTGCGACTTCTTCTAGCATCAAGATGTCATGTTGGATAAATTCGAGTAACGTATTGGGCGGTGTGTTATCAAAATCATCTTGCCATAGCACATGCTCATATTCATTACCCGATAAGCTTGCGAGCATGGCAAACACTTCACGCGATTGTTTGCCAAACCGTGACAACAAGGTATGACCATAATCTTTTAGATACCAAGCGTCATGCTTGCTGGCATCGTCTTCCATTTGCATTTGCATGAGCCAGTTTTTATCGACGATATCTGCCCAAAATTGCTCTGACGGGTTAAAGTGTAAAATCGTGACGTCGGTGAGCACTCCTAAGCGTTGTAAATCCAATAACTCTGTCGGCGGTAACTGCTGCAAAGTAAATAAAAACACGTGTTTTGGTAACTTGCTACGACTGATGTTGCGGATACGGGTCTCTGAATGGTTTAATGCTTGCCAAAACTGCTGATGGAGCTGCTCGCGAAACCGGTAGTCATCATCAAACAGCTGCCGCCATAAAAATCGCTGCGCGGCTTCTAACTGTTCGTAGTGCTCAACAAGCCAGTCAGGCGT
Organism: Moraxella sp. CTOTU48268; assembly: GCF_032069585.1. NCBI lineage: Bacteria > Pseudomonadati > Pseudomonadota > Gammaproteobacteria > Moraxellales > Moraxellaceae > Moraxella > Moraxella sp. CTOTU48268. The sequence continues at coordinate 44,308 of NZ_DAMALV010000015.1, read as the reverse complement.
GTCAATGGCATTGGACGCATCCCGCCCGTTTAAGCGATTATGCAGCGCATCTTTTTTGGCAATCATGTCACTCACCGCGACAGGCTTGTCTTGCCCCCAATTACTGAGCCACTGCGGACGATAGGTCATATAGCGATTGAGCATATTTGCCATATCACTGGCTAGCTGCCAGATGCGTTGATCTTGGGTTTGCAACTCAGCAGATTGGCTAATCACCTCATTAGACAGTAGCGATTGGTTATTCGCCCAGATCAAACTGTCAACGATGGCGGGTGTATCAGGTGCAAAACCAGTCGTATTTGGGCTATCCGCTTCTTTTTCTTCAACCAATGGGGATAAAAATGGATAAAGCGGATGTTGCGGCTGCTCCACAATGGCTTGTCGATACTGGGTTAAATAGCCAAAGATTTGCCACTGCATAACGTTTTTGGACAGCATTGCTACTTCTGGCACGTCTAATATATCGTCGTCTTCCGAGATGCGCGCATAGGTTCTTAAAACCCGCTGCATCAGTCCCAAAAAATAGCGACCCCAAAATTCAGTAGTCACTAAGGTGCTGATGCCTGCCTTATCTGCGACTTGTTTTTTTAACCACTCCCCCATGACTTTAGATGGCACAATCACTTGAAATGGCTCAAAAATTGAGCCTTGATAACTGGGATTTTTGTAGGCGTTTAACAAATGGTCAAATAGCTTATCGACTTTATTGCTTTGTATAATCGTTAGCATGCAGTAAATACTCAAGAATTTTTATAGATAGTGAGTGGGTCGCTCAAAAAATTATACAGCAAAAAAATGCACCACCATCACCGCTCAATGAAAAAATCGCCCGAATTGCCACAGTCGCGACAGCTAGTGTCGCCTACAATCTATTAACCTCTGTAACTCACTTAGCTTTTATGCACTACAAAATATGCAATACACCGTGAACAAAGTGATAAACTTATTCCTACGTCACTCATAAGTATGTTTTTGGTTACGTTTCATCTTTAAGTGTTGTAAGCCATTTGTTTTACTTATAATATTAAGCTTATTAGGTCTAAGGTATAAAAGAAAAAACCGTATAAAAGAAAAAAACAAGGAGACGACCATGACAGACAATACTAACGCTAACCCTATCGATAAATCTCAATTAGACAACGCCCAATCTAATGTTGCTAATGAAGCGATGGAAGGCATCAATCGTACCGACATCAACCAAGATAATGCGAGCACTCCTACCTCTAAGGGTTCTGATGAATCGCTACTTGATATGTTACATGAGGCGAAAAAATTCGAAGATGAAGAATAAGATACAATCAAACGGTTAAGGTCGCTACTTAGCCGTTTTTTTACGGGTTAATAAATATACTTGATAAGCCAACGCTGACGATAACACAATCACAATGGGTAACATCAGCGTCATGTATTTGTAGTGGATATAGCCCAAAGCACCTAATATCCCGCCCCCCCCGCAAAAGCTGTACCATATCATCGCTTGAAACACGAACATCTTCTTATTAATCGGTCTGCCCGCCAGCCAATTGCCCAAGGCTGAGCCCATATCTGAGGTCAATCCTGTCAAATGGGTAGTGCGAATCACCGCACCGCTATAGGTTGCGACCATCGAATTTTGCAGTCCGCAAGCCATCGCGGCAAACACCTGTCCCCAAAACGACTGATAGCTAAATAAAATCAAACTGATGATTAATAAACTTGCTTCAATTAACAAAGCCTTGCCATAGCGCTTACCTTCTTTTAATGCCGTACTACCCACCACAAAGCCACTGATAACTGCCCCAGATAAAAACGATAACAGCACGATACAAACCATCGCCATCTGCTGGTAGTGCTGTTCCGCCAATGCTGTGGCAAATAGCGTCACATTGCCCGTTACATGCGAAGCAGATAAGTGCGTGAAGCCGACTAATGCGGTGCTATTGATACACCCTGCATTAAACGCCAGCACGCAGCCACCCCATAAAATCCACTTAGGTAATTTATTAATCATTAGCTACCGCCATTTATCAGTCTTTACCTGATTTGCCAAACATGTTAAGCCTGACAAAAAATGGTAAGCTTAACCAGACGGCTTTGCAATCCC
>NZ_DAMALV010000015.1:37209-42125 GCF_032069585.1 Moraxella sp. CTOTU48268 | reverse complement strand
ACTACCCGCCTAAAAATTAGTCTTCTACCTGCATCATCACTTGTTCAGAGAGTGCCACGGTATTAAACCCAGCATCGACAAATAAAATCTCGCCGGTGATACCAGACGCCCAAGGCGATAACAAGAACATCGCGGCATTACCGACTTCTTCAATATTGACATTGCGCTGTAGCGGTGACATTTTGGCGTTGGTGTCGAGCATTTTACGAAATGATTTGATACCGCTTGCCGCCAAGGTACGAATTGGACCTGCAGAAATCCCATTGACACGGATACCATCGCTACCCATTGAGCTCGCAAGGTAGCGAATGCTCGCTTCCAGACTCGCTTTGGCTAGACCCATGACATTGTAGTTTGGCAACACATGGATACTGCCTTCATACGTCAAGGTTAACAGTGAGCCTTGGCGTTTTGCCAGCAATTCACGGCTGGCTTTAGCAAGCGCCACAAAGCTGTAGCTACTAATATCATGGGCAATGGCAAAGCCTTCACGAGTGGTCACTTGGGTAAAATCACCATCTAGCTGATCAGCAGGGGCAAAACCAATGGCATGCACGACCCCATCAATGCCCTCTGGCCAGTGTGCAGCAACTTGGGCAAAACACGCTTCGATTTCGCTATCTGATGCCACATCACAGGCCAATACCTTCTCTGCACCAAACGTTTCGGCTGCCATATCCACGCGTTTTTTCATTTTTTCATTTGGATAGGTCAAAATTAAACTCGCGCCTTCACGATGTAACGCTTCTGCGATACCCCAAGCAATCGATAATTTACTGGCGATACCGGTAACAACGAAACGCTTCCCTGTTAATAGCATGGTTTTTCCTTATTTTTCAGTGAACGAATATGCACTATAATAGCTCAAAATTAGGGGTTAATTCTAGCAAAAAACCCAAACAAAGCAAATTTAGTGATTTTCATGGCGTTTGTGACAAAAATCACTTTACAAATAGTGGTAAAGCGTTAAGCTATGCCTATTTTTTTTCAACTTAAATGTTATCATGACTATGCCTGCAAATTTTGACGAGATTATCCAACAAAACAGTGATGCCTACCGCACCCTAATTGCATCAACAGGGGAAGACTTAACACGTGAGGGACTGCTTAATACCCCAGAACGTGCCGCTAAAGCCTTTAGTTTTTTAACCCAAGGCTACCATCAAGATTTGGTCGAAATTACCAATAACGCGATTTTTCCAACTGACAATAATGAATTGGTTATGGTAAAAAATATCGAGTTTTATTCGATGTGTGAGCATCACATGTTGCCTTTTTATGGCGTGGCGCATGTGGCGTATCTGCCCGATGGCAAAGTGATTGGACTGTCAAAAATGGCACGTATCGTGGATATGTACGCGCGCCGTTTGCAAATTCAAGAAAACTTAACCCGTCAAATCGCGCAAGCGGTGATGGATATGACAGGGGCAAAAGGCGCGGCGGTGGTGATGGATGCCGCGCATATGTGCATGATGATGCGCGGCGTGATGAAACAAAAATCTGATACCCGCAGTATGTCACTACTGGGCGAATTCAAACACAATACCGAGGCAAGACAAGCGTTGTTAATGGCGATTCCAAGCGCCTAGTGTCTAAACTTAATACCTAAACTTAGCGCCTAAACAGTCAACCTAAATTAACTAGTCAAATAAGCCCCAGTGATGTTACTGGGGCTTATTTATATTCAGCCGATTTATAACGGGCATATAGTACTTTTCAATGTCATCCATTGGCGATACACTAAAATGGTTTTCGATTTTTGCCCTGTGAGCCCATAACATTAAAACAATAACAAGGAACATAAAATGATCCATCATACCAAGGCGATTAACAGCTTTCTTGATTACGTTAAAGTTCAATTACCGATCATCCAAGCGCCGATGGCAGGTGTCCAAGACAGCAAACTTGCTATCGCTGTGTGCCAAGCAGGCGGACTCGGCTCACTCCCCGGCGCCTTACTCAGCCTACAAAAAATTGAAAGTGAAATTAAGGCTATTCGTGCTGCGACTGACGCCCCCTTTAATGTCAATTTTTTTGCCCATCAACAACCTGACTATACCCAAGCGATGCAAGAAAAATGGTTGAATGCCCTACAACCTTATTATCAAGAATTTGGTTTGGCGCAAGATGAGATAGCCACGACCGGTGGACGTCAGCCATTTACCCATGAACAAGCAGCGCTATTGGCGGATTTAAAAGTCCCTGTGGTGAGTTTTCATTTTGGGCTACCGGACAAAGCTTTGTTAAATATCGTCAAAAAATCCGGGGCGATTGTGATATCCTCTGCCACCACGCCTGCGGAAGCACGCTGGTTGCAGGCCAATGGGGCGGATATGATTATCGCGCAGGGATTGGAAGCAGGCGGACATCGGGGTATGTTTTTAAGCCAAGATGTGACGCTGCAAGCGGGCACTTATAGCCTATTGCCCAATATCATCCGCTCTGTCAGTTTGCCGGTGATTGCGGCAGGCGGTATCAGCGACAACGCTACCGCACAAGCAGCGTTTGCTATGGGCGCCAGTGCAGTACAGGTGGGTACTGCTTTTTTGCTGGCAGATGAGTGTGATACCAAAGACTTTCACCGCAAGGCACTGCAAAGTGAGCGAGCCGAACACACCGCTTTAACCAATGTATTTAGTGGCGGCTTAGCACGTGGGATTGTCAATCGCTTTATGCAAGAAGCGGGGTATATTAGCAAGTCTGCACCGCCATTTCCCCATGCATCGTTTGTGAGTAACCCCCTTAAAGCCAAAGCCGAAAGCATGGGAAGTGATGAGTTTAGCTCACTGTGGGCAGGGCAAAATGCGAGATTGGCGAAAAGTGGTACAGCAGATAAAATTATTCAAGATTTACTTGGCTACTAATTGCAAAAAATAATCTTGATATATTTTGTTAGTAAAAAAAACGTGAGTCGCAGCACTCACGTTTTGTTTAATGAACAGTTTAGAAACCTAATGTTTTGCCATCAGGATTTCTTGGGTCAGAATAGCCATAAAACCCAGAATCATCCGCTTGAATAATTTGAATACGTCCCATTGGTGCTTTAGTAACAACTTTATGACCTTTGTCTTGCAACAATTTTATCGTATCAGGACTAATGCCTTCTTCAACCCTAAGCTCATCGGGTAGCCATTGATGATGAACTCGTGGTGTAATTATCGCTTCTGCTGGATTCATTTCATGGTCAATAGTATTAACCACACTTTGCAATACAGTCGTGATGATACGAGCCCCACCTGGACTACCTGTAACCAGCCAAGGTTTATTATTCTTCATGACAATCGTTGGTGTCATTGAAGAAAGTGGACGTTTTTTTGCTTCAATCGCATTGGCAGTGCCACCCACTAGACCAAACGCATTTGGCACACCGGGTTTCACTGAGAAGTCATCCATTTCATTATTGAGTAAAATCCCTGTGCCTTCTGCAACAATGCCACTACCAAAGTTAAGATTTAATGTATAGGTGACAGCAACGGCATTGCCCGCTTTATCCATGACTGAAAAATGCGTAGTCTGGTCACTTTCATAAGGTTGTGGTTTACCAGGTTTAATGCTTGATGAAAGTCTTGCTTTATTATCATCAATCGTTTTGACCCGTTCATTAGCATATGCTTTCGATGTTAAACCTGTGACAGGGATTTTGACAAAATCCGGGTCGCCCAAATATTCTGAGCGGTCAGCATAGGCTAATTTCATACTCTCTGCCATGTGGTGAATATTTTTGGCACTATTTACCCCATCTTCTTTGATAGGGTAATGCTCAAGCATATTTAATATCTCAATCAAGTGTACACCACCTGAACTTGGGGGTGGCATAGTAACAACTTTATAGCCTCGATAATCACCAATAATTGGCTGACGCTCAACAACTTTATATGCTTTTAAATCTTCAAGTGTCATTGTGCCACCATGTGATTGCATTTCTTTAGCAATTTTTGTGGCGATTTCACCTTGATAAAATGCTTTTGCCCCTTGTTTGGCAATCAAACGCAATGATTTCGCCAAGTCTTTTTGTATCAATAAATCACCAGATTTCAGCGGTTCACCGTTTTTGAAAAAAATCGCTTTGCTAGCTGCCCATTTACCCAGTGTTGATTTTTCTTCTTTTAACGTCTGTGCCAATACATCACTGACAATAAACCCTTTGTCTGCAAGCTTAATTGCAGGCTCAAGCACTTTAGATAATGGCATTGTACCCCATTTTTTTAGCGCGTATTCCATCCCAGCTACTGTACCAGGCACACCTGAAGCGTCATGCGTGAACAATGATTTTCCATCAATAACATTCCCTTGATTATCAAGGTACATATCACGGCTAGCTTTGGCTGGCGCAATTTCGCGAAAATCAATCGCAACATCTTTGCCAGTTTTATCATCATGCAACACCATAAAACCACCACCACCAATGTTGCCTGCATTTGGCAAGACGACTGCTAAGGCAAATCCAACCGCGACCGCCGCATCGATAGCATTCCCGCCTTGTTTTAATATATCCAAACCAACTTGCGTTGCTAACCCTTGCTCGGAAGCCACCATACCATTTTTACCATAGACAGGATGAAAGATATCATTACTGCTATCGTAGCGATTTGCCGCTGACTGGCTAGCATTGGTGGCTGGTTGTGGTAATAGTTTGCTTTGGGCAATGGGTGATATCACCAGCATTAAAGCCAATGACAGATTGGTTAAAATCAGTTTAGGTTTTAGTCGCATGTCCCTATCCTTCTAAATTACTAGTTGATGTTGTAGCAGATACAAATAATATGTATTGCTACAATATACATAAATCCTTTCACAAAAAACGTCATATTAAATTGTGACAAAAATATTTTTGTTATCTGACCAATTCGTTAATTTTTCTAACGGATATCTAAGTTATAAGTATTTACCACAATCTGCAAGCTTTTTTAACTGCC